>JALYMT010000165.1 GCA_030773555.1 Actinomycetota bacterium
GGTCCCGAGCAGCAGCGCACCGGCGGCACTGCCGCCGGCGGCGGCGATCGCGGACCCCCCGGAGAGGGTCGCGGCGCTCAGCAGGGCGCCCGCGGCGAGCAGGGCGGCCGCACCGGCGGCCAGCTGACGTGCCGGCAGCGGCTCGGGCAGGAGGTCGCCCCCGACGGCGAGGTCTTCCATGCCCAAGTTTTCGTCAAGCCCGAGCCGGCCCTTGGTCGGCTGATCAGGGGCCCACGTTTGCATCCCCAAGGGATGAAGCGGCGAAAAAAGGGTGGAGCTGAGGGGACTCGAACCCCTGACCCCCTCCATGCCATGGAGGTGCGCTACCAGCTGCGCTACAGCCCCGCCGAACGACGTCGTGCAGGAAGCTCGGTCAGCATATCCGGCGCCGGTGACGGCCACCAAGCACGGCGGCGCCCGGGCGGGCCTCAGCCCTCCTCGGTGAGCACGGGCTGCGGCAGCGTCCCCGCGTTGTGCTCGAGCAGGTGCCAGCGCGGCTCCCCGCCGGGCTCCCGCGACGCATCCTCGGCGACCACCGACCAGCAGCAGTTCGACAGGCCCCCGAGGGCTCCCCAGGAGCCGTGCTCGAGCCCGAGCAGCCGGGCGACGGCGACCCGGGCCGCGCCGCCGTGGGTCACCACGACCAGGCAGCCCCCCGGCGGCACGCCGAGCAGGCCGAGCCGGACCGCGGCGACGACGCGGTCGGCCACCTCGAGCCGGTTCTCCCCGCCGCCGGGTCGAAGCTGCACATCCCCTCCCTGCCACCCGGCCAGCTCGTCGGCCCAGCGCTCGGCGACCTCGGCGGAGGTCAGCCCCTGCCAGCTGCCGATGTAGGTCTCCCGCAGCCCGGGGTCGAGGCAGACGTCGAGCCCGGTGACGGCGCCCAGGGCGGCGGCGGTCCCCGCGGCCCGGCGCAGGTCCGAGGAGACGATCGCGTGCGGGCTCAGGGCTGCCAGCAGGGCGGCGGCGCGGCGAACCTGGGCCACGCCCGTCTCGTCGAGTTCCGGGTCGAGGTGGCCCTGCCAGCGGCCGGCGGCGTTCCAGGCCGTACGGCCGTGCCGGAGGAGCACGACGCGGCGGTCGCGCCGCTCCCGAGCCGAGACGCCCGGGTCGCCGGTCAGGACGCGCTCGCCCGGCTGCTCGCCCCCCCGGAGCCCTGGCGGACCTCCTGGGGCAGCGGGACCATCGGGCAGTCCTTCCACAGCCGCTCGAGGGCGTAGTAGACGCGCTCCTCGGTGTGCTGCACGTGGACGATGATGTCGAGGAAGTCGAGCAGCACCCAGCGGCCCTCGCGCTCGCCCTCGCGGCGCACCGGCTTGGCGCCGAGCGCGCGCAGCCGCTCCTCCACCGCGTCCACGACGGCGCGCACCTGACGGTCGTTCGCGGCCGAGCAGAGTACGAAGACGTCGGTGATGACGAGCTGGTCGCTCACGTCGAAGGCGAGGATGTCGGTGGCGAGCTTGTCGGACGCGGCCTCGGCGGCGGCCTCGGCGAGCTCGACGGCGCGTTCGGTGGCGGGCACCCCTCTAGGTTCTCACGGGCGGTAAAGCCCGTGCTTGGCGATGTACTGCACCACCCCGTCGGGCACGAGGTACCACACCGGCTCGCCGCGGCGCGCCCGCTGCCGGCAGTCGGTCGAGGAGATCGTCAGCGCGGGGATCTCCACCAGGCTGACCCGCCCTGCCGGGAGGCCGTCACCGCTGAGGTGGTGCCCGGGCCGGGTCACGCCGACGAAGTGCGCGAGCTGGAACAGCTCGTCCGCGTCCTTCCAGGACAGGATCTGGGCCAGGGCGTCGGCGCCGGTGATGAAGAACAGCTCGGTGCTCTCCCCGCGCTCGGCCCGCAGGTCGCGCAGGGTGTCGATGGCGTACGTGGGTCCGGGTCGGTCGATGTCGACCCGGCTGACGATGAACCGGGGGTTCGAGGCCGTCGCCACCACCGTCATCAGGTAGCGGTGCTCGGTGTCGGTGACCTCGCCCTGGGCCTTCTGCCAGGGCCGCCCGGTAGGCACGAAGACGACCTCGTCGAGGGCGAACTCGGCGGCGACCTCGCTGGCCGCGACCAGGTGACCGTGGTGGATGGGGTCGAACGTCCCCCCCATCACGCCGATGCGGGCCCCACGGCGCGGGGCGTTGGTCGCGGTCATGGCGCGGAGACTAGTTCAGAACCCGCCCCGAGGAGCCGATGGGCAAGCAGAGGTCACGGGAGGGGCGCCCGGTCATGGATGTCCACGTCGGTAGGCAGCCGATCTTCGACCGCGCGCTGGAGGTGTACGGCTACGAGCTGCTCTTCCGGGCCAGCGACGCGGCGACCAGCGCGAGCAGGGCCGGCGATCTCGCCACCACGCAGGTCATTGTCAACACGTTCGCCGAGTTCGGGCTCGACCGCCTCGTCAACGGCCGGCTCGCCTTCGTCAACGTGACCCGCGGCTTCGTCACCGGCTCCTGCCGATCCCGCTGCCTCCCGACGCCGTCGTCCTCGAGCTGCTCGAGAACATTCCGGCCGAGCCCGACGTCCTCGAGGGACTACGGCGGTTGCGCTCCGAAGGGTTCGTGCTGGCCCTCGACGACTACGCCGGCGAGCCCGAGCGGCGCGAGCTGCTGCAGTACTGCTCGTACATCAAGATCGACCTGGAGCGGGTGCCTGCGGAGCAGCTGCCGGCGCTGGTGGTCTCCTGCGGGCAGTACGACGCCGAGCTGGTCGCCGAGCGGGTCGAGAGCTCCTTCGACATGGAGCGCTGCCTCGAGCTGGGCTTCCACTACTACCAGGGCTATCACCTGCTCCGCCCCGACGTCGTGACCGCCCCCGCGATCTCGCCATCGCAGCTGGCCTGCTTCCAGCTGCTCGCCCAGCTCAGCTCGCCCGACATCTCCATCAGCGACCTCGAGGCGACCCTCCGCACGGACATCGCCCTGAACTACCGGCTGCTGCGGGCCGTGAACGCCGCCTACAGCGGTGCGACCCGCCGCATCTCCTCCATCCGCGACGCGCTGGTGCTCATCGGGTTGATCCGGCTGCGCTCGTGGCTCCTGCTGCTCGCGATCACCGGCGCCGAGCAGGTGAACGAGGAGGTGCTCAGCGCCGCCCTGACGCGCGCGCGGACCTGCGAGCTGCTCGCGACCTCGGTGCCCGAGGCCAGCGTGGAGTCGGCCTTCGTCGTGGGGCTGCTGTCGAGCCTGGACGACGTCCTCGGCATACCGATGGACGAGCTGCTCATCCGGCTCCCGTTGAGCGACGAGATCGAGCACGCCCTGCTGCACCACGCCGGCCCGCTCGGCGGCCTGCTCCAAGCCGTCCAGGCGTACGAGCTGCAGACGGAGCCCCCGGCCGAGGCGCCGCGCTTCGACTCCTTCGAGATGTCGCGTTCGTACCTGTCGGCCGTGGGCTGGTCGCTGCAGGTGTGCGCCAGCGCGCTTGCCCGCGACTGATGCTCCCCTCGCCCGCGCGAGGGGCCGCGGTCACCTGCTCTTGTTGAACGACAGGGTCAGCAGCAGCAGGACGACGAAGAAGACGAACGTGCCGACTCCCAGCAGGAGCGAGGGCGGCCCGCTGTGCGCCTCCGCCTCTCTCTCGACGGCCAGCAGCTGCGCGGCGAGCACCACCTCGGACAGATGCATCCGCACAACGTACCCGACCCTCAGCCCCGGACCTGCCCGTCACCCACGACCACGTACTTGGTGGAGGTGAGCTCCGGCAGTCCCATCGGCCCGCGCGCGTGCAGCTTCTGCGTGGAGATGCCGATCTCGGCGCCGAAGCCGAACTCCCCGCCGTCGGTGAAGCGGGTCGACGCGTTCACGACGACGGCGGCGGAGTCGACGGCGGCGGTGAACCGGCGGGCGGCGGCCTGGGAGCGGGTCACGATGGCATCGGTGTGCGCACTGCCGTAGCGGCGGATGTGGGCCACCGCCGCCTCGAGGTCGGGGACGACCCGCACCGCGATGTCGAGCGAGAGGTACTCGGTCGCCCAGTCCTCGCTGGTCGCCGGCACGACCGCGACGCCGCTGGCCGGCGCGAGTGCGCACGTCTGCTCGTCGCCGTGCACCTGGACGCCCGCCGCCTGGAGCGCGGCCAGGGCGCGCGGCACGAAGGCCGCGGCCACGTCGGCGTGCACCAGGAGGCTCTCGGCCGCGTTGCAGACGCTGGGGCGGGAGGTCTTGGCGTCCAGCAGGATCGACAGCGCCATGTCGAGGTCGGCGGCGTCGTCGACGTAGACGTGGCAGTTGCCGGTGCCCGTCTCGATCACCGGCACCGTCGAGCCCTCGACGACCGAGCGGATCAGCTCGGCCCCGCCCCGCGGCAGCAGCACGTCGACCAGGCCCCGGGCCCGCATCAGGTGCTGCACCGGCTCCCGGCCCTCCCCCGGCACCGCCTGCACGGCGTCGGCGGGCAGGCCCGTGGACGCCAGCGCCCGGCGCAGGACGTCCACGAGCGCGGCGTTGGACGCGGCAGCCGACGACGACCCGCGCAGCAGCGCCGCGTTGCCCGACTTCAGGCACAGGGCGGTGGCATCGACGGTGACATTGGGCCGGGCCTCGTAGATCATGCCGACGACGCCGAAGGGCACCCGCACCTGCCGCAGCTCGACACCGTTGGGCAGGGTCGACCCGCGGACCACCTCCCCCACCGGGTCGGGCAGGGCGGCGACGTCGCGCAGCCCGACGGCCATCGCGGCCACCCGGGCCGGGTCGAGCGCGAGCCGGTCGACC
>JALYMT010000166.1 GCA_030773555.1 Actinomycetota bacterium
CCCTGACCCGCCTGCTCGGGCCGGCCGGCACCTCGGCGGTGCGCCGCGCCCTGGGCCGCCGGCCGCTGCTCGGACCCGCCCGGCCCCTGCCCGTACGGCTGGCGAGCGAGCCCGCTGCGACCGCGACCGCGCCCGGCCAGCCCGTTCCCTGCCTGCTGACCGAGCGCCTCGACGCCGCACTGCTGCGCTCCGGCGCCGTGGTCGAGCACCTGCTGCCGGACTCGTCACCGGGCTACCGGCAGCAGCGAAAAGTTCTGGTCGGGCGGTACTACCGGACGAATACGTGACCTTCTGGCTCCTCCTCGTCGTGAGCTTGCCGACACGATCCCCAACACTTATCGTTGGGTGAGGAGGTAACCATGACGCCGAGGAAGATGTTCGTTCGACTGCCGGGCGGCCAGCGAGAGCCCGTGGAGCTCATCGGCGATGAGGTCGTCCTGCCCAAGAGCGTGCGGATCGTCGGTGTCGGCGCCTCTCCTCGGGTCCGGAGGGCGAGCGGCAGCGGCATCACCTCGAGGCTGGCTGTCAAGCCGGGCGCGCAAGAGGCCTACCTGCCGACGGTGGCGCTGCAGCGTGCCGTCGACGCCCTCGGCAACAACGCGGTCGCCGACCTGCTGGGGGTGTCGAAGTCTCAACCGGGCCGATGGCTTCGCGGGGCCGAGGGGATGGCGCCGGCCAACGCGTCGGCCGTGCTCGAGCTCGACGCCCTGCTCGGATGCGCCCTGCAGACCTTCACCCCCGAGCAAACGGCGCTGTGGTTGACCGGGGCGGATCCCCACCTCGGCGGCGCCCGCCCGATCGATGCGTTCCGCCGGTTGGGTCTCCAGGCAGTCCTGCCGGCCCTCGCCGCGCACGAGCAGGGCGCACTCGCCTGACCCGTGAGCCGCTTCTTCCGTGTGTGCATCCTTCATCCCGCCGCTGCCACACCCGACAAGAACGGCCACCCGCTCTACGTCTGGCCCCGCCAAGGTGCCGGGCGCGTCGACGACCCCCTCGGGCAGTACCGCGTCCTCTACGCCGCTGACACGGCTGCCGCAGCCGTCGCGGAGGCGCTCGGCCACTTCACGGAGTGGAGCCGGGTCGTCCTCGACCCTCCGCCGCGAGCGCCTGCCGGCAGCGTGAAGGCGCTGGTCGAGTACGAGGGCGACCCGTCCGTCTGTGACCTCGACGACGCCCACCGGCTCGTCAAGGTGGGGCTGCGCCCTTCCGGCGTCGTGACCCGTGATCGGATGACGACGCAGGGATGGGCGCGCCGCTTGTACGAACGACGGACACCTGAGGGTGACCGCGAATTCTCCGGCGTTTCCTGGTGGTCCTACTACAACCCCGAGTGGGCCTCTGCGGGGCTCTGGGATGTGGAGGGTCTCAGCGTCGTCGCCTCCCAAGAGTTGACCCTCGACCACGAGGCGGTCAGTGAGGCAGCCAGTCAGCTCCTGCGACCCGTACTTGCTGGGCGCTCAGGGGACCGGCGGCGCAGGCCAGGGAACCTGGCCAAGCGTCCTCGTGGCGGGACGGCCGCAGCCGAGGGCTGATCTAGCCTGACGCGCATGGCGACCTCCACCCCTCTCCGGATCACCGTGATCGGCACCGGCTACCTCGGGGCGACGCACGCGGCCTGCATGGCCGAGATGGGCTTCGAGGTGCTCGGCATGGACGTCGACGAGGCGAAGGTCGCAGCCCTCAACGCCGGCTCGCTGCCGTTCTTCGAGCCCGACCTCGAGCCGCTGCTGCGCAAGCACGTCGAGGCGGGCCGGGTGCGCTTCACCACCTCGTACGAGGAGGTCGCCGCGTTCGGCGACGTGCACTTCGTCTGCGTGGGCACCCCGCAGCGGCGCGACGGGTACGCCGCCGACACCTCCTACGTCACCGCCGCGGTGGCCGGCCTGGCCCCCCACCTGACCCGCGAGTGCCTCGTGGTCGGCAAGTCGACCGTCCCGGTGGGCACGGCGGCGGGGCTGGCCGAGCAGCTCGCCGGGCGAGCACCGGTGGGCGCCGGCGCGGAGCTCGCGTGGAACCCCGAGTTCCTCCGCGAGGGCTTCGCCGTGGAGGACACCCTCTCCCCCGACCGGATCGTCGCCGGCCTGCGCTCCGAGCGCGCCGAGCGCACCCTGCGCGCGGTCTACGCGCGCCCCCTCGAGCAGGGCACGCCCTTCCTCGTGATGGACTTCGCCACCGCCGAGCTGGTCAAGGTGGCGGCCAACGCGTTCCTGGCCACCAAGATCTCCTTCATCAACGCCATGGCCGAGCTGTGCGAGACGACCGGCGCCGACGTGACCCTGCTCGCCGACGCGATCGGCCGCGACGAGCGCATCGGCCAGCGCTTCCTCAACGCCGGCCTCGGCTTCGGCGGCGGCTGCCTGCCCAAGGACATCCGCGCGTTCATGGTCCGCGCGGGCGAGCTGGGGGTCGACTCGGCGCTGTCGTTCCTCAAGGAGGTCGACGCGATCAACATGCGCCGCCGGGGCCGCATGGTGGAGCTCGCCCGGGAGATGTCCGGCGGCTCGCTGCTCGGCGCCCGCGTCGGCGTGCTCGGCGCGGCGTTCAAGCCGAACTCCGATGACGTCCGCGACTCCCCCGCCCTCAACGTCTCCGGCCAGCTGTCGCTGCAGGGGGCGCTGGTCACGGTGTACGACCCCCGCGCGATGGACAACGCCCGCCGGCTGTTCCCCACCCTGAGCTACGCCGCCTCCGCCCTCGACGCCTGCCGGGACGCCACCCTCGTCCTGCACCTGACCGAGTGGACCGAGTTCCGCGAGATGGACCCCGCGGCCCTGGCCGCCGTGGTGCACACCCGCTGCCTGCTCGACGGCCGCAACGCCCTCGACCCGGCGCGCTGGCGGGCGGCCGGCTGGACCTACCGCGCCCTCGGCCGCCCCTGACCTGGCCACCCCTGACCTGGCCGCCCCTGACCCTGGTCGCCCCTGACCTGGCCGCCCCCGACCCGTACGCGACGGTGCCATGCACAGTCGGAGAACGCCGACCGAAGTCTCCGTGCCCGAGCACAGGAAGGGCCACCGGCCGCCGTACGGTGTTAGGTGACATATTCGTCACGTAGCGTGAGGAGGCGGTGGGCGTGCCTGCGGACCTCGTCGTGATCGGCCGGGGCTACGTCGGCCTGCCGCTGGTCGTCGAGGCGTCCAGGGCTGGGCTGCGCGTCGCCGGACTCGACGTCGACCGCGGCGTGGTCGACTCGCTCAACTCCGGGAGCTCCCACGTCGACGACGTCTCGGACGCCGACGTGCGGGCCGCCTTGGCGGCCGGCTTCCTCGCCACCGCCTCCGAGGACGTGCTCGACGGCGCGGGCGTGATCGTCATCTGCGTGCCCACCCCCCTGGACGGCGTGGGGGGTCCCGATCTCACCGCGGTCCGCAAGGCTTCCCGGGCCGTCGCCCGGCACCTGCGCCGGGGCACCCTGGTGGTGCTGGAGTCCACGACCTACCCGGGCACCACCGACGAGGTGGTGCGGCCCATCCTCGAGGACAGCGGGCTCAAGGCCGGCACCGGCTTCTCCCTGGCCTTCTCCCCCGAGCGCATCGACCCCGGCAACCCCTCGTACGGGCTGAAGAACACCCCCAAGGTGGTCGGCGGGTTCACCGGCGCCTGCACCTCGGCGGCGGCGGCCTTCTACGGCAAGTTCGTCGACCGGGTCGTGGAGGCCCGCGGCATGCGCGAGGCCGAGATGGCCTAGCTGCTCGAGAACACCTACCGGCACGTCAACATCGCGCTGGTCAACGAGATGGCGATCTTCTGTCACGAGCTCGGCATCGACCTTACCAGGCGGAGGGGAACCTCACCACCCGTCGGCGCCTGGTAAGGGTCACCTCCGCATACCGAACATGGTCGACGGCGGCGTCAGATGACGGGGGGGCGGCCGTGCAGGGTCATCCGCAGCACCGTGCGCCAGCGCAGGGGCCGGCGGGGGCCGGCCGGCGTACGAAGCCCCTCGAGGAAGCCGGCGAACCACCCGCGCAGGGCTGACGGGGAGTGCTCGCGGGCCAGGGTGAGCGCGATCCACACCCCCAGGTAGACGGGGATCAGCGGCGCCGGCAGCAGCCGCCGGGCGATCCACACCCGGTTGCGGGCGTTCAGGCGGTAGAAGTACGCGTGCCGGGTCGGCGGTGCGACCGGGTGGTGCACGACCACGTCACCGACGTACCAGACCGTCGCGCCGAGGTCCCACACCCGCCAGGCCAGCTCGATGCCCTCGTGGGCGTAGAAGAAGGAGTCGGGCCAGCGGCCCGCCGCCTCGAAGACCTCGCGGCGGATCGCGACCGCGCCCTCCCACACGTTCATCGCCGGGCTGCTGCGCGCGGGGCTGCCCACCCGCAGCCGCGGCACCCACCGGCGGGGCGGCGGGCGGCCCGCCGGGTCGAGGACGCGCGGCTGCACGAGCCCGAGCCGCGGGTGGCCGGCGAAGCTGACCGCCAGCCGGGCCAGGGTGTCGTCGGCGGCCAGCGCGGCGTCGTCGTCGAGGAAGAACAGCAGGTCGCCGGAAACGGCGTCGACGCCGGCGTTGCGCCCGGCGGGGATGCCGACGTTCTCGGGCAGCCCGACCGCACGCACGCCTGGGGGCAGACCCGCGGGCTGCCACGCGTTGCCGACCACCACGACCTCGAGCTCGACCCCCCGCTGTGCCAGCACGGAGTCGAGCGCGCGGCGCAGCTCCGCCGGCCGCTTGCCCATCGTGAGCACGACGACCCCGTACGAGGGCAGTTCCGGCGCCCTCACCGCAGCCGGCTCGAGGTGAGGATCGCCGTGGTGTGGCCGACGACGGTGACGAGGGCGGCCGGCACGAGGACCGCGACCAGGGCGCGGGTGCCGCCGAGCCCGTCGTACGCGTCGCCGAGCAGCTCGTCGGCGACGGCCGCGCCCAGGGCGAGCAGGGTGAGCTCGATGCTGTGGTACGCCCGGTGGAACGGGACGAAGCGGGCGAGCGCGCGAAGCCGCCGCGCCCCGCGAGCCCGGGGCCGCACCTCCGACGCGTCGTCGACGAGCGCGGGCAGTCCCGCCTGCGCGCGCGACACCCGCACCATGTCGTTGAGTGCCTTGTTGTACAGGACGAGCAGACCGAGCAGCGAGCCCATCGTCGTCCACCCGCCGATCGACCTGAGACCACCGTCGGCGCGCACGCCGAGCGCGAGCGGGATCAGCCCCTCGGCGGTGTAGTGGCCCAGCTTGTCGAGGAACACGCCGGCCGGCGACGACGTGCCGCGCCAGCGGGCGAGCTCGCCGTCGGAGCAGTCCCAGAGCATCTGCAGCTGGGCGAGCAGCGCGGCCAGCCCGCCGCCGGGCAGCCCCGGCACGAGCAGCGCCCCACCCGCGCCCGCGCCGCTGGCGATCATCAGTCCGGTGACACCGTTCGGGGTGATCGGCGTGGACACGAGCTCCCGGGTCACGTAGGGCGAGATGCGGCGCAGGTAGAGCTCGCCCGACCAGTGCTCCGCGTTGCGGCGGCCCAGGACGGCGGGCGGTTGGGCGACCGCCCGGACCTCAGCGACCGACGGCCGGCTCATGGGTGGCGACATAGGCGCGCACCTGCTCGCCCACCTGCGCGGGAGTCAGGTCGAGGTGCTCGAGGACGGTGAAGCGCCCCGGGCGGGTCTCGGGGGCGTGCACGACGGCCGCGCTGAACTCCTCGAGATCCAGCCCGATCTCGCTCGGTACGGTGGGC
>JALYMT010000167.1 GCA_030773555.1 Actinomycetota bacterium
CCGCCCGCGGGCCGGCGCGCGACGACCTCCTCGGCCGGCTGCTGAGCGCCCGGGACCCTCAGACCGGGCAGCCGCTGAGCTCGGACGAGGTCCGCGACCAGGCCCTGATCTTCCTGCTCGCCGGGCACGACACGACCGCCACCACGCTGGCCTTCACGCTGCAGCTGCTCGCCCGCCACCCGCAGGTCCAGTTCCGGGTGCAGGGCGAGGCCGACGCCGGCGGCGCGATGCCCTACACCCAGCAGGTCCTCAGGGAGGCGCTGCGGCTCTATCCGCCGGCGTACGCCGTCAGCCGCTACACCGCGAGCGGCGACGTGGTCAGCGGCACCGAGATCGCGCCGGAGTCGAACGTCTTCGTGGCCACGTACGCCCTGCACCGCTCGCCCGAGGTGTGGCCCGAGCCCGCGGCCTTCGACCCCGACCGCTTCCTGCCCGCTGCGGTGGCCCGCCGGCACCGGCTGGCCTGGCTGCCCTTCGGCGCGGGCGCGCACGTCTGCATCGGCGCGCAGCTCGCGACGATGGAGCTGACCGTCGCGCTCGCCACGCTCACCGCGGCCGCCACCGTCGTCCCCGTCGACGGCGCGCCTGCGGTCGCGCCGGTGGCCTCGGGGCTGGTGCTGCGCCCGGCGGGGCCCATGCCGCACCGGCTCGTCCGCCGGCGGTAGGACGGCCCCCTGCAGCCATGGGTCGATTCGGTCGGCTTGAGAGCTGGTGACACGAACGGTGCGCCACCGATATCGCGTCGGCGTACGTGTCAGCAGCTCTCGAGCACGCGGAACGGGCCCCGGCCTCCGCGACGGGGGCGACCTCTCGCCCACCTGGTCTGCCCGGTCGTCCGGTCTCGTCTCCCGGGGGAGGGCGGCACGGCTCGCTCTCCGAGTTGTCCACAGCCGGCGAATTCGGGCTGCCGTAGACCGTCTTGTCCCCGTTAGCGTCCCCCGGGGCGGCGAGGGGGGACTGGGGTGCGCGGGGTCGGGTTGGTCGAGGACGAGGTCCGCGAGCTGGTGCGTCGCCGCGGCCTGGACCCGGCGCAGGAGCCGGCGGCGGTGCGCACCCTGATCGCGGAGGTGCTCGCCGACTACGACGACCGCGCGCTGCGCGGTGCCCTGCCGGTGCTGCCCGACGCCGCCGTCGCGGCCCGGCAGGTCTTCGACGCCGTCGCCGGCTTCGGTCCCCTGCAGCCCTATCTCGACGACCCGACGGTGGAAGAGGTGTGGATCAACGAGCCGAGCCGGGTGTTCGTGGCCCGCGGCGGGGTCTCGGAGCTCACCACGACGATCCTCACCGCCGACGAGGTGCGTGACCTGGTGGAGCGGATGCTGAAGTCCTCGGGGCGCCGCGTCGACCTCTCGATGCCGTTCGTCGACGCGACGCTGCCCGACGGCAGCCGGCTGCACGTGGCGATCCCCGACATCACCCGCCGGCACTCGCCCGCACGGCAGGTGCCCAGTCACGCTCCGCAGCGGTAAGCAGGAGGTCGTGCACGACGCTGCCCTCGACCCGCAGCCGCGTCGGCCGGCCCTTCCCGCCGTGCTCCAGCACCGTGACCCGCACGTCGAGCAGGGCAACACCCGGGCGCGTAGCTCCGCGTCGGCGTGCTCCAGGCGTTCCCGGGCGACCTCCGCGAGCTGGCCCACCCGGGACAGCCGGTCCTCACGCTCCGTCGTCGCGGTGCGGGCCGCGAGCAGCATGCCCCGGTGCGCGACCGCCGCGGCGTACTGCTCCTGCAACGACCGGATCATGCGCTCCGTCGTCGGCGCGTCGAGGTTGAGCATCACGGCCTTGGCCGCGGCCTGGGAGAGCGCCTGCTGCGCGCGTTCGACGGCGGCTTCGGCCTCGGCCACCGCGTCGGCCTCCACCCGGGCCGCGCCCTCCAGCAGCCCCAGGTCCTCGCGGGCGGCGGCGACGAGAGCGTCGGGGTCGGCGAGCAGCCGGACGACCTCGGCCCAGGCCGCGTCGTCGACGGCGTCGGCGAGGAGGGACGGCTGCCCGCAGAACGGCCGCCCGGGCTCGTGCCGGCCGAACCGACAGCGGTAGCGGCGATTCGCACGGTCCCCCCGGGCGATACCCGTCATCGCGGCCCTACAGGGGCACCACAGCCGCCCGGACAGGGGGTGGACGCCCTTCGCCCCCCGGCGCAGCGTCGTACCCGCCAGGTAGGCCCTCAGCGCCTCCGCACGGTCGGCGGGGATGATCGGGGGCACGGCAATGGTGATCGGCTCATGCCAGGTCGTCCGCTTCGCCGGCTTGGCGAAGGTCCAGGTCCCGTCCCACTGGCCTCGGCGTAGGGCGTTCCTGAGGTTCTGCGAGGTCCAGAGCGCCGCGTCGCGCGGCGCGTGGCCCAGGGCGTTCAGCGTTGCGGCGATCTGCCCGCAGGTCTGCCCTGAGTCCACGGCCAGAGACACGGCCAGTCGGATCATCTCCGCTTCCCGGTCGTCCACGACGAGGCGGGGATGCTCCCCGGTGCGGTCGACGCGGTACCCGTACGGAGGGTGCTGCCCACCGCCCCAGCCGCCGGCCGCTATGCGCTTGGCGACCCCGCCGCGCGTCCGCTCCCGGATCACGTCGCGCTCGTGCTCCGCGAAGGAGGACAGATGCCGCGCAGGAGCCGCCCGGAGGCCGACCCGCTGTCGAACGTCTCGGCGACGGACACCAGCGCGACGCCGCGGTCGTCCATCTCGCCGAGCGTGGGCGCGAGGTGGCGCAGCGAGCGGCCCAGCCGGTCGAGTTTGGCGATGACCACCGCGTCGACCTGTCCGGCGCGCACGTCGGCCATGAGCCGGTCCAGCGCCGGCCGTGACGCCTTTGCGCCGCTCACGCCGGCGTCGACGTAGGTGTCGACGACCGTCCACCCTCGCGCCGTGCAGTAGGCCCGGCAGCGTTCCGCCTGCGTCTCCAGCGAGGTCCCGCCGCTGGCCTGCTCCTCTGACGAGACGCGGGTGTAGACCGCTGCTCGGGTCATCGCCTTGCCCCCTTGCGCTGTCCCCTGGTGCCGCCCATCTCCCGCACGGTCGCCTCCAGTGCAGCGACGCGGGCACGCAGGTCGTCCCGCTCGTCCAGGAACCCGTAGGGGCCGAGGCTCGCGTCCACGATGCGCTCGCCGTTGCGGCGGCGGGTGTAGTCGAGGGTGCCGTCGTCCAGCCGCGTCATCGCCCAAACCTGTCGGAGATGCCCGTCCGGATCTTCCGTCTCGGGCTCGTTGTTGTCCCACCACGGCTCGGTCTGCTCGGCCCAGGCCCACGCCTTATCGCCATCGACGACGACGGGCGGGTGCTCCGCCGATCCGGGTGCCAGCTCGATCCACCGGACGCCGGGGCCAGGACGCTGCGTGTGGTTGTGCCGGCTGTCAGGCAGCAGGAGGCGCAGCGGAGATACGTCGAGGGCAAGGGCCAGGGCGACCAGCTCGCTCACGTCCACGTCGCGGGAGCGGATGAAGCGCCCCTGCGCGTCGGGGCCGTCCGGCCGTTCGATCTTGGCGATGGTGGTCTGCCACATCGGTACGCCCAGCTCGGTCACCCGGTCGGCGAGCTGCCTCTGCGACAAGCCCCGAAGGCCCCGCAACTTGATCAGGTTCTGACGTACGACTTCTCGTACCGGATCTGCCCGTACCTCTGTAACTGATCCCATTTCGGAATGGTCTCACGCTACTTCGGGCCAGGTCAAGCCGGTACCGTCTACCCATGCAGACTCAGGCTAACCCGTCAGAGGATCAGGTGACCCTGCTGGACGAGGTGAACACCGAAGCGGACCTCGCGTCGTTTCTGAAGGAGCACCCGGACACGGTGCGCGCACGGCGGATCAACGGCACCGGCCCCCGCTACGTCCGCATCGGGCGCAGCATCCGCTACCGCCGGGACGACGTGCTCGCGTGGCTGGAGGTCAACACCGTCACAGGCACCGGGGCGATCTGACCATGCGCGCCGCCGTGCCCGCCGTCGAGGTCGCCGAGGTCCGCTGGACCCCGGCCGATCCCGGGGCGCGCGCGGCGCTGCTCGCCCTGCTCTTCGGCCCGGTGGCACCCGTCACCGGCGACCCGTCGCGCGAGTGGGGTGACAGCTCTACCCACAGAGAGAGCCGCTATGGACAGCCCTGACGAGTCCGCGGGGCGCTTCGAGTGGGAGCGGATTGTGCGGCGAGCCAAGATCGACCCAACGGCGAAGTACGTCGGCATGGTGCTCGCCACGTACGCCAACCGCGACGGGACCAAGGCCCATCCCGGCCGCACTCGCCTCGCGGCGGTCACCGGCAAGAGTGAGCGCACCGTCGATCGCGCACTCGACCTGCTCCGAGAACTCGGGCTGCTCCAGCGCACGACACGGGGCAGCTCGGCTGGAAGGCAGGGACTCGCTGACGTCTACCGGCTGACGATCCCCGCCGACCTGCTCGCGCGGGTCGACCTGCTGCCGCCAAGCGAGGTGGAGGAGGCACCGGATCACCCGTCATCGGTGTCTAGTGGTCGCCCTGAACAGCCGTCACCCACGTCCAGTGTTCTCAACGGATCACCTGACACCAGTGACTACCACCACTCGTCATCCATAACGGATCACTCGACACTGGTGACTACATCACTCGTCACTCATGTCAACCCACCACATCAAGACCACCCCTACGACCAGAACAAGGACCAAGCGCGGCCCCGGCGTCGCGCTCGTCGCTGCCCCTCAGGTGCGCCCTACGCCTTCGACGGGTCCTGCTGCGGAAACCCCCACGATCTGAGCCAGGTGATCTAGGTGTCTGCGCTCCGCGATCGCGACGGCGAACTTCTTGTCGAGGACGACTACGAGGCCCCACGTTCCCATCGCTGCGAGGCCGGCTGGCGCGGCGAGGACGCCGAGGGGCGGCCGATCCCGTGTCTCGTCTGCCGTCCGCACCTGCAAGCCTGGAAGGAGTCCCGGCGATGACCACAGAAGCTATCCCCGCGGCGACATCGTCATTGGTGGGTTGTCGCCCCGCCGAAGTGCCAGACCCGTGCCGCTGGTGTCACGCCCCGGCCGAGGTCGAGGTCGACGGCGAGGCGCTGTGCTTCCCGTGCCTGGACGACGTGGCCGTGCTCGCCGCGGAGACGGCTCCATGACCGCCGTCAACGCCCGCGAGACGACCCACGACGCCGCGGAGGTACTCGGCACCAGCGAGCAGACCGCCCGCGCCCTCGCCCTCGCCGTCGACCGTCTGCACGCCGCGATCGAGCGACCCCGGCCCTCACGTCCCGGCGCGTCCCTCCCCGGCCCCCGGGGAGGGCTCATGAGTCCCCGAGACGTGAGCACAACCGAGCACTTCACAGCAGACCCACGCCCTCTGGAAGGGCACACCAGCACCGAAGGGAGCCCCAGCACAATGACCACGACGCCCGAGACAAGCCCCGGGGCAGACCTGTCACCGCGGATGACGGCCGTAATGACCGTCGTCGCCCAGCACCCGGACGGTGTACGCGCTGACGCCGTGGCCGCCGCGACCGGTGACGACCCGGCGAACGTGCGGAGCTACCTGCGCCGACTCACCGACGCCGGACGGATCACGCGCCTTGCGCCCGGCCGGTACGCCCCCCACACCCCCGACGAGACACCTGAGACAGAGGAGCACCGCATGCCTGCCAGCGCCGCCATCGACCCCGACGACTTCGAGGTGGTCGACCTGGAGGATGAGCCCGACCAGAGCGACCAGGCGGACGACCAGCAGCCGGCCGTCGCCGGCTCTCTCGCCGACGAGCTGGCCCAGGCCCAGGCCCGCGCCGACCGCCTGCGCGCCGAGATGACCGCCCAGCAGCAGGCCCAGGAGGCAAAGCGGCAGGAGCGGGCCGACGAGTACGACCGTCGGCAGATCGCCGCGTTCGACCCTGTCGCCCTGGCCGC
>JALYMT010000168.1 GCA_030773555.1 Actinomycetota bacterium
GCAACGTGCACGACCCCAAGAGCGGGCTCGAGCTCCGCGCCGGCCACCACGACGCCGACGGGGAGACCGCCCTCGCCTACGTCCGCAACCGCACCCTCGACGGCACCGGCGACCTCGGGCGCATCAAACGGCAGCAGGCCTTCCTCGCTGCCCTCGTGCAGAAGGCCACCTCCGCCGAAGTCCTCACCAACCCCGCCCGGCTCTACCGCTTCCTCGACGCGGCCACCCAGTCGGTGACCACCGACCCGGAGCTGGCCAGCCTCAATAAGCTGCGCAAGCTCGCTCAGGAAGTGCGCGGCGTCGACCCGGACCACGTCCGCTTTCTCACCGTGCCCAATCGGCCGCATCCCGCCGACCCGAACCGGGTGCAGTGGACCGCACAAGCCGACAACCTGTGGCAGGCGCTCCGCACCGACTCCCCCTTGCCCCGCAAGGCGAAGACGACTTCTGCAAAGGCGTCCACCCGCGACACGGACAGGGACAGTTGCACCACCACGCCGACGCCGCCCGCACCTCCCGCCCCGACCGCGCCCACCCCGACGGCACCCAAGCCGGCCGCGCTCCCCGGCACCCTGCCGGGCAGCCTCGGGACGTTCCCCGGCAAGAGCCACTTCGAGGTGGGCGACCGCAACCGTCACGTGCTGCGCTACGAGCGGCGCCTGGCCGCCGCCGGGTTCCTCGGCGCCAAGCACGTGAACGGGTACTTCTCGAAGAACACGGTGACCGCGACCAAGGCGCTCGAGCGCCGGGCGGGCATTGCGGTCAACGGAATCGTCGGCCCGGACACCTGGACCGCCGCGAACCGCGCCCGCTGAGCGCACCGACCGACGTCGCTGCAAGTGATGAAGGTGATGGGCGTTGTCCACCTCGCACCACGAAGCCACCGTCGCACCGCAGCGTCGTACGCCGATGGCCAGAGTCGTCGGGGCCAGCCTCATCGGCACGACCGTCGAGGCTGCGCGACGCGAGCGGCGTCGACCGGCTCGCCCGGGACGCGGGCATCAGCCCGGCGACCGCCTACCGGTACGTGCACGAGGGCATCGACGTCCTCGCCGGCACCGCTCCGGACCTGCCCCGGGTGCTGGATGAGGCCCGCGAGCGCGGGCTGCCGCACCTGGTGCTGGACGGCACCCTGATCGCCACCGACCGGGTCGCCGCCCCCGCCTACACCGACGCGGGTGAGCCGGCAGGGCATGACCTGTGGTACTCGGGCAAGTCCCGCCGGGACGGCGGCAACGTGCAGTTTCTCGCCGCCCCGGACGGCACCCCGCTGTGGACCAGCGCGGTCTCCCCGGGCTCGGTGCACGATCTGGCCGCCGCTCGAGAGCTGGCGCTGCCCGCGCTGTATCCGCACGCCGCGCACGGCCTGCCGGTGCTCGCTGACAAGGGCTACACCGGCGCGGGCGCCGGCGTGCACACCCCGGTTAAGCAACCACCCGGCGGCGGGCAGCTCGCGGTCGACAATCGCGCCTACAACGCGCTGCTGTCCGCGCTGCGCGCTCTCGGGGAGCGGGCGATAGCGCTGCTCAAGACCCGCTGGCGAGCACTGCGCCACGTCAGCCTCGACCCCTGGCGAACCGGTGACATCGTCGCCGCCGCCCTCGTCCTCAACCGGAAACTACACAGCCGTGGTTACTGAGAAGACCTCACTGATGATCGCACTGACCGCGGCCGTGGTCACGGCCTGCAGCTCGGATAAGCAAGCTGCCCCAGCGCCACCGCCGGTGGGGATCACCGCTGCTCCAACCGCCGAGGCGGACGCGAGCGCCGGGCCGACCGCCGTGCCGGAGGAGCACTCGACCTGCTCGTCGCCGAGTCGATCCATCCTGCGCAGCACTCCAGCTACTCGCCCTCGTACCGTGTCGCTGACGTTCGACGACGGCCCAGGACCGCACACCGGGGAGGTGCTGGACGCGCTGGCGCGCAACGACCTGCGGGCGACGTTCTTCGTGACGGGCGAGAACGTCAGGAAGCGGCCCGAGCTCGCTCGTCGCATCGTGGCGGACGGGCACGTCATCGCGAACCACACCGACACGCACCCGCAGCCCGTACGTGGGTCCGAGCCGTTCGGGTCCTTCGACCGGCTGTCGTCGGCGGTCAAGAAGCGGCAGCTCGAGGACACCACGCGGGCCATTCGCGAGGTGACCGGCGTCGAGCCCTGCTTCTTCCGCGGACCCGGTGGCAGTCACTTCGCCGACAGCACCGGCCGGCTGGTGCGTTCGCGGGGGATGAGCGTCGTGCACTGGAGCCACGACACGCTCGACTACCGGACTCCTGCCAGCCGTGACAAGGCGTTCCAGTCGAGCATCGTGCGGCGCGCCACGACGCCGTACTCCCGGCACCCGATCGTGCTCCTGCACGACGCCAAGGCGTCGCCCGAGCCGGAGGCGCAGTTCAGCAGCTACCGCGGCAACACCGCCGCCGCGATCGCCCGCATCGCCGCGTTCTACCGCGCCCGCGGGCACGTCTTCACCGACCCGGCCGGCGGCACCCTCCCCCGCCCCTGAGCCAGCGTAGTCGGTTCACGCCAGGTGAGCCGGCTCCCCGGTGGGCAGCGCGACCGTCCGGTTCTCCGGGTCCTCCTCGCCGAGCCGGGGCGGCGCCTTGTGGTAGCGCGGCGGGGTCCCGCTCAGCCGGATCGGGTTGGCCACCTGGCGCACCCGCGTCGACTCCCCCGGGCGGCCGAGCTCGACGCTGGGGTCGAGCCCGAGTCGCTCGGCGAGCGTGAACGCCTCCGCCACGTCGTTGATCGGGCCCGCGGGCACGCTCGCGCCGACCAGCACATCGAACCACTCGTCGGCGCCCCGGCGGCGCAGCTCGTCGGTGAGGATCGCGGTCAGCTCGTCGCGGTTGCTCACCCGCTCGGCGTTGGTGGCGAAGCGGGGGTCGGCCGCCAGCTCGGGTCGTCCCAGGATCGTCACCAGCGAGGCGAACTGCCGGTCGTTGCCGACGGCCAGCACCAGGGGACGGTCGGCGGTGGGGAACACCTCGTACGGCGCGATGCTCGGATGCCGGTTGCCGAGGATGCCGGGCACCACGCCGGCGCCGAGATGGGCCGAGGCCTGGTTCGCCAGCGCGGAGAGCAGCGAGGACAGCAGGTTCACCTCGACGTGCTGGCCCTGCCCGGTGCGCTCCCGGTGGCGCAGGGCGGCGAGGATGCCCACCGAGGCGTGCAGCCCGGTGATCACGTCGACCAGCGCCACGCCCGCCTTGGTGGGCTGGCCGGGCTCGGGGCCGGTGATGCTCATCAGCCCGCCGACGGCCTGCACGAGCAGGTCGTAGCCCGGCAGCGCGGCGCCCGCGCCCGACCCGAAGCCGGTGATCGAGCAGTAGACGAGGCCCGGATTGCGCTGCCGCAGGGTCTCGTAGCCGAGCCCGAGCCGCTCCATCGCCCCGGTCCGGAAGTTCTCGACGAGCACGTCGGCGCGCGCCGCCAGCGCCTGCGCCGCCTCCCGCCCCTCCTCCGTACGGAGGTCGAGCGTGACCGAGCTCTTGTTGCGGTTGACGGCGAGGAAGTACGTCGCCTCCCCGTCGGCGGCGTACGGCGGGCCCCAGGCCCGGGTGTCGTCCCCGCCGTCCGGGCGCTCCACCTTCATCACCTCGGCGCCGAGGTCGGCGAGCAGCATGGTCGCGTACGGGCCCGCCAGCACGCGGGTGAAGTCCGCGACGAGGACTCCGTCGAGGGCCGCAGCCTCGTTCGTCATTCCGCTGGCGTACCCCGTCGACCCCGCGGTTACGGATGTGTTTCTGCCCGTGAGGGCCTGGGCATGTCCGACGCCTGCACCTCAGGGTCCTTCCTCGGAGGGAGGCGCGTCATGGCGAAGCGCTTGGAGGCGGCGAGCCCAGAGGTGGTGCGCACGGCTGAGCCCGTGCAGGACCGCCTGGAGGTGGTCACCGCCGAGTTCGAGGGCGAGCAACCGGCCCGCCAGCTCGCCGGCCCCGTCAGGCCGCTGATCTGGGCCGCGGCGGCCGCGGTGTCGCTCTACGCGCTGTACTGGGTCTTCGATCCGCAGCCGGCCCAGCGCTACCGGATCTCGTTCCTCGCCGTGACCCTCGCCCTGACGCTCGTCGTCTACCGGCCCTTCGCGCGCCGCGACCGCAAGCGAGGCGGCAGCGACAACCCGGGCGTGCTCGACTGGGCGCTGGGAGCGCTCGCGCTCGTCGCGGCCGCGTACCCGCTGTTCGTCTTCGACGAGTTCACCCGGCGGGTGGTGCGCCCGACGACGCTCGACCTGGTCTTCGGCCTTGTCACCGTCGTCCTCGTGCTGGAGGCGACGCGGCGCACCGTCGGCTGGATCCTGCCCGCCATCTGCGGCGCCTTCCTCGCCTACGCCTTCCTCGGCAACCTGATCCCGTTCGGCTGGGGACTCGGGCACAAGGGCTACGACGTCGAGCGCCTGCTGGGCCAGCTCTACATGGGGGTCGAGGGCATCTTCGGCGTCCCCCTCGACGTCGCTGCGACCTACATCATCCTGTTCACCATCTACGGCGCCGTGCTCGAGTACTCCGGCGCGGGCAGATTCTTCATCGATGTGAGCTTCGCCGCCTTCGGCAGTCGCTCGCGGGCCGCGCCGGGGCGGACGACGACGCTGGCCGGCTTCCTGCTCGGCACCGTCTCCGGCTCCGGGGTGGCCACGACGGTGACGCTCGGGTCGGTGGCCTGGCCGGTGCTCAAGCGCTCGGGCTATCCCCGCAACAACGGCGGGGGCATCCTGGCCGCGTCCGGCATCGGCGCGATCCTCTCGCCCCGCCCACCCTGGGTGCCGCCGCGTTCCTCATCGCGGAGTTCCTGGAGATCTCCTACCTGCAGGTGCTGCTGTTCGCGACCATCCCCACGCTGCTCTACTACCTGGGGATCGTGCTGGCGATCGAGGCCGACTCCCGCCGCTACGGCTGCTCCGGCGTCGACGTCGACACCCCACCGCTGGGCCGGCTCCTGCTCCGCTACGGCTACTACTTCAGCTCGCTGATCCTCATCGTCGTGTTCCTGGCGATCGGGCTCTCGCCGTTCCGGGCCGTCGTGTACGCGACGATCGTGGCCTTCCTGCTCGGCTTCCTCGACCGGGAGACCCGGTTCACCCCCCGGCGTACGTGGGAGGCGCTGGCCACCGGCGCGCTCGGGGTGCTGCCGGTGGTCGCGGTGACCGCGGCGGCCGGCATCATCGTCGGCGTCGTCTCGCTCACCGGGCTGGGACTCAAGGCCAGCTCGATCATCGTCAGCTGGGCGGGGGGCTACCTCCTGCTGGCCGCGCTGTTCTCCGCGCTGGCCGTGCTGGTGCTCGGCCTGGCCGTGCCGGTCACCGCCTCGTTCATCATCGCCGCGGTGATCATCGGCCCGGCGCTGATCGAGCTGGGGGTGAGCGAGGAGGCCGCGTACATGTTCATCTTCTACTACGCCGTCCTCTCCGAGGTCAGCCCGCCGACCGCCCTCTCCGCGGTCGCCGCGGCCGCGATCACCGGCGGCGACGCCTTCAAGACGATGATGCTCACGATGCGCTACACCCTGCCCGCGTTCCTCATCCCGTTCGCCTTCGTGCTCAGCCCGAACGGTGAGGGGCTGCTGCTCCAGGGGTCCTTCGTCACGATCGTCACCACGTTCGCGATCTCCGCACTCGCGGTGGCCGCGCTCGCGGTGGCGACCGGGGCGTGGCTGCTCGGCCCGGCCGGACCCGTCGAGCGCGTGCTCGCGGCCGGAGGCGCGCTGTTCCTGCTCTATCTCGAGCCGCTGTCGGTGGCCGTCGGGATCGGGCTGCTGGCGGTGGCGGTCGTGGTGCATCTGCTCGGGCTGCGCCGAGGGCGCGGCACGCGGGTCGGCAGCGCCCAGACCGCCGGGGCGGCCTCGTGAGCGCGGGCCGGCGGCTGCGGGCCGCGCTGCTCGCCCTCGCGATGTCGCTGGTCCTCGCCGCCTGTGGGTCCGGCTCCGGGCAGCGGCTCTCCATCGCGACCGGCGGTTCCGGCGGGGTCTACTACGTGTTCGGCGGCGGGCTCGCCGAGCAGATCAGCGAGCACCTCGACGGCTACGAGGCGACGGCGGAGGTCACCTCGGCCTCGGTCGACAACATGTTCCTCATCGGCGACGGCAAGAGCGAGGTCGCGTTCTCGCTGGCCGACACCGCGGCCGACGCCGTCCTCGGCAAGGAGGCGTTCGCCGGGCAGCCGATCCCCGCCCAGGCGCTGGCCCGGCTGTACTCGAACATCACCCAGGTGGTGACGACGAAGGGCAGCGGCATCACCTCCGTCGCGGACCTGCGCGGCAAGCGGATCTCGACCGGCTCGCCGAACTCCGGCACCGAGGTGATCGCGCGGCGGGTGCTGCGGGCCGCCGGCCTCGACCCCGAGCGCGACATCTCCGCCCAGCAGCTCGGCGTCGGCGAGAGCGTCCAGGCCGTCAAGGACGGCGCGCTCGACGCCTTCTTCTGGTCCGGTGGCGTGCCCACCGGCGCCGTCACCGACCTCGCGACCACCGAGGAGATCGTCATCCTGCCGACCGCGCAGTACGCCGCGGCCCTCAAGAAGCAGTACGGCGAGTTCTACCTGGAGACCACCATCGAGCCGGGCCGCTACAAGGGCGTGACGAGCCCGGTGCCGGTGATCGCGGTGCCGAACTACCTCGTGGTGAACAAGTCGATGGACCCCGAGCTCGCCTACTCGATCACCAAGCTGCTGTTCGAGCGCAAGAAGGAGCTGGCGGCGGTCCACCCCTCGGCCAACCGGACCGAGCTCGCGACCGCGCCGCGCGTCGCGCCCCTGGAGCTGCACCCGGGCGCGAAGCGCTACTACGACGAGGCGACCCAGCAGGGCGGGCCGAAGCCCCAGTGACATCGCCGTCGCTGAGGATGCAGAGTCTTTCGAGGATGCCGAGAGAGGAACGTCCGTGACCGACCAGAGCACCGCGGTACTCGAGCAGGGACCGAACCTCGTGCCCGACCAGCCGGTCAGCGTCGCGTCCACGTCGGGTGCGCCCGCGCGTACGGGGGTCTCCGCCGAGGAGTTCGTCGGGCTGGACGCCCTGCTGCGCCCCGAGGAGCTGGAGTGGCGCGACAAGACCCGCCGCTTCGTCGACGAGCACGTGCGGCCCGTCATCGAGGACGACTTCGAGCGCGGGCACTTCCGCCGGGAGATCGTCCGCGGGCTGGGCGAGCTGGGCGTGCTCGGCATGCACCTGTCCGGTTACGGCTGCGCCGGAGCGAGCGCGGTCAGCTACGGGCTGGCCTGCCTGGAGATGGAGGCCGGCGATACGGCGTGGCGCACCTTCGTCTCCGTGCAGGGCTCGCTGGCGATGTCGGCGATCCGCAAGTTCGGCTCCGAGGAGCAGAAGCAGCGCTGGCTGCCCGGCCTCGCCGCCGGAGAGCTGATCGGCTGCTTCGGGCTCACCGAGCCCGGCGGCGGCAGCAACCCGGCCGGCATGACCACGTACGCCCGTCGCGACGGCAGCGACTGGATCCTCGAGGGACGCAAGCGGTGGATCGGCCTGGGCAGCCTCGCCGACGTCGCCGTGGTCTGGGCGAAGACCGACGACGGCTACCGCGGCTTCCTGGTGCCGGCGGGCACGCCCGGCTTCACCGCCCACGACATCACCAACAAGCTCTCCCTGCGGACCTCGGTGCAGTGCGACCTCGTCTTCGACGGCGTCCGCCTGCCCGACGAGGCGGTGCTCCCCGACGTCAAGACCCTGCGCGGGCCCTTCACCTGCCTGAACGAGGCCCGCTACGGAATCATCTGGGGGGTTCTGGGTGCGGCCCGCTCCTGCCTGGACGCCGCCCTGGAGTACTCCCGGGAGCGGGAGGTCTTCGGCCGGCCCATCGCGGAGTTCCAGCTGACCCAGGCCAAGCTCGCCGACTCGGTCGTGGAACTGGAGAAGGGCCTGCTGCTCGCGCTGCACATCGGCCGGCGCAAGGACGAAGGCCGGCTCGCGCCGGAGCAGATCAGCGTGGGCAAGCTCAACAACGTTCGGGAGGCGAGCGAGATCGCCCGCACCGCACGCACCATCCTGGGCGGGGAGGGCGTCACCAGCCGCTTCCCGGTGATGCGCCACATGGCCAACCTCGAGTCGGTGCGCACCTACGAGGGCACCGACGAGATCCACACGCTGGTCATCGGGCACGCCCTCACCGGCCTGCGCGCCTTCGCCTAGCTGGCCGCTCGTTGCGTACGGGCTCCGACTCGTCAAGATCGCTGTCTTGGGTGGGAAAGTGCAGTCGACTGCGATCTGCCACCCAAAACGGCCATCTTGACGGGAAGTGCCAGGGCAGTCCCGGGCGTGCTGCCACGGCCGGGACTGCCCCGCTCATTGACGTCAGGCGCTGGATCCGCCCCGCGCCTTGCCCTTCGTGGTCTCGGCGGCTGCGGCCGCGTTGTCGCTGGCGCTGGTCGCCGCGCCCGCGGTCGCGTCGGCCATCGTTTGGCTGCTCTGCGCGGCACTGTCGCTGACATCTGCTGCGGTGCCGGCGGCCGTACGGGCATTGTCGGCGGCCATGTCGGTCATCCGCGCCGTGCCGGCCGCGACGTTGTCGGCGAAGCGAGCGGCGCTGCCCGCTGTGGCACTGGCGACGTCGGCCGCGCTCGGGGTGATCGTCTGCAGCAGGGTGCGGGTGACCTCCTGCTGCGCGTCGAGCAGCTGGCGGGCGAACGCGAAGCTGCTGTCGACCAGCTGGGAGACGTCCGGCACCTTCTCGGCCACCTGGGGCGCGGCGCCGGTGAGCGACTTGACGCTGTCAGCCCACGCCTGCACCGCTGTCACCAGCGCGTCCTGGCTGTGCTTGGCCAAGTCGGTGAACTGCTGTTGCTGCTGGGAATTGGTCATCGGGTCCTCCTCGATTCGGGATGCACGAACCTGTTTCTGTCCGTTGCCCTACGCCGATCGGGGCACACCTCCGCCGCCCTAGCAGGGATGCCGTTCTGCAAGCTCATTTGGGAGGGGCTTACGTGGTGGGCCTGAAGCCCCCCAGGTGAAGAGGTGAGCCCCCGGCTCCCCCTTCTCGACCACGAACTGCTCGACGACCCGGGCGATGTCGGTCTTCTCCTGCTCCAGCAGCACGGGAAAGACCGGGCACGTTTGACCGGGCTCGTATGATGATCGCCTTATGCCCCTCTTCCAGCGGACCTCAGCCGAGCGGCGGTCTGCTGCCGCGCTGCGAGCGAGCGGGCTGGTCGCCGCGGCGCTACTGCTCGTCACCGGATGCGCGTCAGGCACCGCAGAAGCCGGCCCCTCCCCGATGCCGCCAGCGGCAGCGGCACCAGCACCGGCACCGGCACCGGCCAAGGACAGCGACCGGCCCAGCGCGCTGTCCTTCACGGCCACCACGCTCGACGGGACGACGATCGACACCTCCACACTCCAGGGCGAGCCCGTGGTGCTGTGGTTCTGGGCGCCGTGGTGCACCATCTGCCGCGCCGAGGCGTCCGAGGTCGCGGAGGTCGCCGCAGAGTTCGACGGCAAGGTGATTTTCCTCGGCGTGCCCGGCCGGGGCGAGGAGGCCGCGATGCGCGGGTTCGTCGCGGACACCGGCACCGGCGAGTTCGACCACCTCGTCGACGCCGACGGCTCGCTGTGGGGCCGCTTCGGCGTCGTCTCCCAGCCGACGTACGCCTTCGTCAGCGCCGACGGGGCCACCGAGGTCTTCGGTGGCGCCCTCGGCGGTGACGAGCTGCGCACCCGCGCCGCGTCCCTCGCGGCCGGCTGAGGCCGGTCGAGGACCGGCGTGGACGCCGCCGCCCTGGCACCCGCGCCGCTGACCGTCGCCCTGGTGGCCGGCGCGGTCGCCGCGTTCAACCCGTGCGGCTTCGCGCTCCTCCCGGCGTACCTCGCGTTGCTCGTCGCCGGACCCGTCGGGGTCGGCCGCGCCGACGGGCGCACCGCTGCGGTGGTCCGCGCCCTGCGCTTCACCACCGGCATGACGGCCGGCTTCGTCACGGTCTTCGGGGGCTTCGCGCTCGTTGTGGCCCCGCTGGCGCTGTCGCTCGAGCGCTGGCTGCCGGTGCTCACCGTGGTCATGGGCGTGGGCCTGGTGGTCCTCGGCGGGTGGCTGATCGCCGGGCGCACACTGGCGCTCCCGCGCGTCGCCCGCTGGCGGCGGGCGCCGACGGCGACCTGGTCGTCGCAGGTCGGGTACGGCGTGACCTTCGCCCTGGCGTCCTTGTCCTGCACGGTCGCCCCGTTCCTGGCCGTGACGACGAACGCGCTGCGCGAGGGCAGCGCGGCGGGGGTCGCGGCGGTGTTCGTGGCGTACGCGTTCGGCATGGGCGCCGTGGTCGGCGTGCTCGCCGTGGCGGCGGCGCTGGCCAGCGCCACCGTCACCACCTCCTTGCGCCGCGTCGCCCCGTACGTCAGCCGCGGCAGCGGCGTGCTGCTGGTCGTCGCCGGCGCGTACGTCGCGTGGTACGGCTGGTTCGAGCTGCGCGTGCTCGCGGGGGCGGCGGTCGAGGACCCAGTGGTCTCCGCGGCGATCCAGGTGCAGTCGGCCCTCAGCCGCAGTGTCGCGGGCGTCGGCGCGGGTGCCCTCGGGATCGCCGCGCTCGGCCTGCTCGCCGTTGCTGTCGGCACCGCCGCCGCCCGCGCGGCCCGGAGACGCTCCCGCGAGATCGAGGAGGTGCGGCCGTGACCGTCTCGAAGCGGCGGCGCGCCCGCCGTACGGTGCTGACGGTGGCAGCGGTGGTCGCGGCCCTGGCGCTCTCGGCG
>JALYMT010000169.1 GCA_030773555.1 Actinomycetota bacterium
CAGCGCGAAGCCCGCCTCGCCGTCGGGCGCGGCTTCCATCGCCTCGGGGAAGTGCTGGTCCTGCAGCGCGTGGACGAGCTCGTGCACGAGGACGCTCTCGAGCAGCGGGTTCCACTCGTCGCCCCGCAGGACCAGGCGGTCCGTTACGAAGTCGTAGAAGCCGAGGGTGCCGTCGCCGTCGGCGTCCTCGGTGGCCTGCTCGAAGGCGGCTCCGTCGGGCAGCAGGCCGAGCGCCGCGAGGGTCGCCGGGCCACCCACGCCGGACTCGTCGTACTCGCCGCCGTCGCGCCGCAACTCGGCGACGAACTCGTCGTCGGGGAGCACCTCCACCCGCACGGGCCGAACGAAGTCCAGACCCCGCTCCTGCCGTACGAAGGCCTGCAGGCGCGGCAGCTCGGCCCGCACGCGGGCGTCGACATTGCTCGACGAGGCCGCCTCCCCGGGCCGCTGGCGGGCCGGCGACGGGCACAGGGGCGGGGGTGGGGCGGGGCGCGGTGACGCGACCGGTCACCCAGCCGCTGAGGGCGAGCACGGCGACGAGGACGACGGTCAGGGCGGCGATCACAGCGGGGGTGGGGTCGCGGCGGACACCGCCGTGAGTCCGTCCGCCGAGGAGCACGAGCGGCATTCTGGCCCGCGTTCGCCCGCGAGTTGGCCGTTGCCAACCAGCCCTCCCCCGGGGAGGCTATGCACAGGCCAGTCCGGTGATCGCCCGTCATGAACGGGTGACCGCGGCCTCCGACGATCAGGGGGGCGCAGGAATGACCGGGGTGGCCACCACCGATCCCAGCGAGCCGGCGAACCCCGGCGATGACCTGCGGGGGACCCTGCAGGGGATCGAGCTCGGCTCGGCCCTGCGGTCGGTGTTCCAGCCGCTGGTCGACCTCGACTCTGGTGATGTGGTGGGCTACGAGGCGCTGACCCGCGGCCCGGGCGAGCGGGGGCTGGGCGCACCCGACGACCTCTTCGCTGCCGCCCGCCGGGAGGGCCGGCTCTCCGAGCTCGACTGGGCCTGCCGCTGGGCCGCCGTGGACGCGGCCCGCCGCGCCGGTCTGCGCCACCCGCTGTCCCTGTTCATCAACGCCGAGCCGGAGGCACTCGGGGGACCGCCCGGCTCCGGCATCGAGCGGTGGCAGGAGATGGGCGACCTGCGCTGCTTCGCCGAGATCACCGAGCGGGCCCTCACCCACCACCCCGCCGAGCTGTTGCGGCTCGCCGACGGGGTGCGATCACAGGACTGGGGCATCGCCCTCGACGACATCGGCGCCAACCCCGAGACCCTGGCGTTGATGCCGATGCTGCAGCCCGACGTGCTCAAGCTCGACCTGCGGCTGCTGCGCGAGCACGACTCGCTGGAGGTCGCCGAGGTGACCCACGCGGTCCTCTCGCAGGCCGAGGAGACCGGCGCCTGCGTGATCGCCGAGGGCATCGAGGACGAGCGCCAGCGCGACCTCGCCGTCGCCCTGGGCGCCCGGCTCGGCCAGGGGTGGCTGCTCGGGCGCCCCGCCCCCCTGCCCGAGGTGTTGCCCCAGCCGACCGAGCCGGTGGGCCTGCTCCCGCGCCTGCACGACCGGGCCGTGTCCCCCTCCCCGTACGCGGTGGTCAACGACAGCGCCCGCGCCCGGACCGCGTCGCGCTCCACCCTGCAGATGGTGTGGCACCAGATCGAGCAGCAGGTGCTGACCCAGCGTCCCGCTCCGGTCGTCCTCGTCGCCTTTCCCGACCAGCAGAGCGCCGACGCCGCGGTGGGCCGCTACACCGAGCTGAGCCGCACCCTGCCCCTGGTGGCCGCGATCCTGGGCCCGAACGTCACCCTGGACGCGCCGGGCCTGCGGGTGCAGCAGCTCGGCTCCATGGATCCCGCCGCCGCCGACTGGAACCTGATCGTGCTCGGCCCGCACTACGCCGCCGCCCTGGTGGCGCGTCCGGGACCGGGGGCCCCGCCCAGCTGGGAGGCGCCCTGCGAGTTCGTCCTCACCTTCGCCCGGCCGCTGGTCGTGCGGGCCGCGAACGCGATGCTCACCCGCCTGCGAAGCGACGGCTGAATCCGGTGCCCGGCCGCGCGGTCCTCGTCACCGGCGCCTCGCGCGGCATCGGCCGCGCGGTGGCGCTGGCCTTCGCCGAGGGAGGCGACCGCGTGGCCGTGCACTCGCGTGACGCCGCCGCAGCCGCGGCTCGCGTCCTACCGGTCCTTCCCGGCAGCGGCCACGTCGCGGTGCAGGCCGATCTCGCCGACCCGGCGGCCGTGCAGGCCATGGTCGACGAGGCCGCCGGCGCGCTCGGTGGGCTCGACGTGCTGGTCAATAACGCGGGCGTCTTCCTCGACGACCCCGACCTCGCCGAGCCCGTCCTCGAGGCGACGTACGAGCAGTGGCAGCAGGCGTGGCGGCAGACCTTGGAGGTGAACCTCCTGGGGGCCGCGCACGTCACCTTCTGCGCCCTGCGCCACCTCCCGCGCGGCGGCCGGATCGTCAACGTCTCCTCCCGCGGAGCGTTTCGCGGCGAGCCACGCAATCCGGCGTACGGGGCGAGCAAGGCCGGACTCAACGCCCTCGGCCAGTCCCTCGCGGTGGCCCTGGCGCCGCGAGGCGTCAGCGTGACGACGGTCGCACCCGGCTTCGTCGAGACCGACATGACCAACGAGCACCTGAAGCCGCCGCGGGGGGAGCAGATCCGGGCGCAGAGCCCCTTCGGCCGGGTGGCCCGGCCGGAGGAGATCGCGGCGGCGGTGCGCTATCTGGCGGGGCCCGAGGCGGAGTGGGCCAGCGGCGCCGTGCTCGACCTCAACGGCGCCTCCTATCTGAGATAGGCGGATGTTCACCTCCCCGGCAGCAGTCGTTCGCCCGGGCCTGGTCACACCGTTTCCGATTCCGGCCTAGAACAGAAGGCGTGGCCGACGTCGCGACCCGCACCAGCATCGTCCACCTGACCCGTCCCCACACCTGGGCCGCGCCGGGCGCAGCCCGCTCCGGCGCTTTCGCAGAGTGCCGTACGTGCGCCGAGCACCCGCCGACCCGCGCCGGCATCGCGTTCGGAGCGCTCATGTTCGCCTACGCCCTCACCGTTGCGGTCGTCCTCGTCGCGGCGATGCTCTGGACGGCGCTGCCCGGCAGCTGAGCCCACCCGCCGAGCGGTAGGCGAGCAGGGCCTGCCGGGGGCGATTCCGCGCGCACCAGCGGCCTCAGGTGGGCCTGCTCCCGCGCCGATATCGGAAGTCCCCGCCCCTATCCGGCGGACCCGTCGCCCGCGCTGCTTGCGCATGTTACCGGCAGGTAGCATCCTGGAGCTACCGGCGGGTAACAAGGGCCGCCCCACGGCAACGGAGGTCCCGATGGGCCACTACAAGAGCAACCTGCGCGATCTGGAGTTCCTGCTCTTCGAGGTGCTCGGCCGCCGGGAGGTGCTGGGGTCGGGCCCGTACGCCGACATGGACGCCGACACCGCCCGCTCCGTGCTCGACGAGGTGGAGCGGCTGGCCACCGGGGCGCTGGCCGAGTCGCTGCTCGACTCCGACCGCAACCCCCCCGTCTTCGACCCGGCGAGCCGCACCGCCCGGCTGCCCGCGTCGTTCGTCCGGTCCTGGCGGGCCTACCTCGATGCGGAGTGGTGGCGCCTCGACCTGCCCGACGAGCTGGGCGGCACCGCCTGCCCGCCCTCACTGCGCTGGGCGGTCGCCGAGCTGGTCCTGGGCGCCAACCCGGCGGTGCACATGTACTCCTCCGGGCCCGGCTTCGCCGCGGTCGTCTGGCAGTACGGCACCCCGGAGCAGAAGGCCTTCGCCCAGCACATGGTCGACCGCGGCTGGGGCGCGACGATGGTGCTCACCGAGCCCGACGCGGGCTCCGACGTGGGCGCCGGCCGGGCGAAGGCGATCCGTCAGCCCGATGGCAGCTGGCACCTCGAGGGCGTGAAGCGCTTCATCACCAGCGCCGAGCAGGACGTCACCGAGAACATCGTGCACCTCGTGCTCGCCCGTCCCGAGGGTGCCGGCGCGGGCACCAAGGGGCTGTCGATGTTCGTCGTCCCGAAGTTCCTCGTCGATCCCGAGACCGGCGAGCCGGGCGCGCGCAACGGCGTCTACGTCACCAACGTTGAGAAGAAGATGGGCCTCAAGGTCTCGACGACCTGCGAGCTCACCCTGGGCGCCGAGCACCCCGCCGTCGGCTACCTGCTCGGGAACGTCCACGACGGCATCGCTCAGATGTTCACCATTATCGAGTCCGCGCGCATGATGGTCGGCACCAAGGCGATCGCCACCCTGTCGACCGGCTATCTCAACGCGCTGGAGTACGCGAAGACGCGGGTGCAGGGTGCCGACCTCACCTCGCTGGCCGACAAGTCCGCGCCGCGCGTCGCGATCCTCCGGCACCCCGACGTGCGCCGCAGCCTCCTGCTGCAGAAGTCGTACGCCGAGGGCATGCGCGCGCTCGTGCTCTACACCGCCAGCGTCCAGGACGACATCGCCCTCGCCCGCGCGCAGGGGCGGGACAGCGCCCGCGACGAGGCGCTCAACGACCTCCTCCTGCCGATCGTGAAGGGCTACGGCTCCGAGAAGTCCTACGAGCTGCTCGCCCAGTCGCTGCAGGTGCTCGGCGGATCGGGCTACCTGCAGGACTACCCGATCGAGCAGTACCTCCGCGACGCCAAGATCGACACCCTGTACGAGGGCACGACGGCGATCCAGGGGCTCGACCTGTTCTTCCGCAAGATCGTGCGCGACCAGGGCCGCGCGCTGACCCGGCTCGGCGCCGACGTGCAGGAGTTCGCCAAGGGTGACGCCGGCAACGGCGCGCTGGCCCGCGAGCGCGAGCTGCTCGGCGCCGCGCTCGACGACGTGCAGGGCATCCTCGCCTCGATGGTGGCGCAGCTGCCCGTCGCGGCACGCGAGCCCAGCGCGATCTACCTCGTCGGACAGAACACCACCCGGCTGCTGCTGGCCGCGGGCGACCTGCTGTGCGCGTGGCTGCTGCTGCGCTCGGCCGAGGTCGCGCTGCGGGCGCTCACCGGCTCACCCTCGGCCCGCGACCGCGCCTTCTACGAGGGCAAGGTGGCCGCTGCCCGGTTCTTCGCCCGGACCGTGCTCCCACCGCTCGCCGCCCAGCGCGCGATCGCCGAGAGCGTCGACAACGAGCTGATGGAGCTGGCCGACGAGTCCTTCTGAGCTCGCCGCCGCGCGCGTGACCCGATCGGTGCGGCGCCAGCACCGCGGGCGCGGGTAGCGTGAGCTGACGGATGACGGCCTCATCGAAGGGGGGACCCCCATGGGCATCGGCGCCAGCATCGTCCTGATTGCCGTCGGCCTGATCCTCGCACTAGCGGTCGAGTTCGACCTGAACGGCCTGGACATCCAGGTGATCGGGTGGATCCTCACCGTGGTGGGCATCATCGGCCTGATCATGACCGCGGTCATCTTCGGGCCGCGCCGCCGCAGCGCCGAGTTCGTCGAGGAGCGGCCCTACCGCGACGACCGCCGGCCGTACTGACCCCTCCCGGGGTGTCCCGGTCGGCTTCTGCGGGCACAGAAGCGCCATGGCCATCGCGACCGTCAACCCTGCCACCGGCGAGACGCTGAAGACGTTCGAGGCACTTCCCGCCGAGGAGCTCGACGCCCGGATCGCTCGGGCCGCCGAGACCTTCCGCTCCTACCGGCGCACGCCGCTCGCCCAGCGGGCCCGCTGGCTGCACGCCGCCGCCGACCTCCTCGACAAGGAGGTCGACGACATCGCGCGAACGATGACGACCGAGATGGGCAAGACCGTCAACGCGTCCCGCGCCGAGGTGCAGAAGTGCGCCAAGGGATTCCGCTTCTACGCCGACAACGGCGAGCGGTTCCTCGCCGACGAGCCCGCCGACGCCGGCGCGGTCGGCGCGCTGCGGGCGTACACCCGCTATCAGCCGATCGGCCCGATCCTGGCGATCATGCCGTGGAACTTCCCGCTGTGGCAGGTCGTGCGCTTCGCCGCCCCGGCGCTGATGGCCGGCAACGTCGGGCTGCTCAAGCACGCCTCGAACGTGCCGCAGACCGCGCTCTACCTTCAGGACGTGCTGCTGCGCGCCGGCTTCCCGGAGGGCGCCTTCACGACCCTGCTGATCGGCTCGGGTCAGGTCGAGGACGTGCTCACCGACCCGCGGATCGTGGCGGCCACGCTCACCGGCAGCGAGGGTGCGGGCGTCGCCGTCGGGCAGACCTCGGGGCGGGAGCTCAAGAAGGCGGTGCTGGAGCTGGGCGGCAGCGACCCGTTCCTGGTCCTGCCCTCGGCCGACCTGGAGCGGGCCGCGGCGGTGGCCACCACGGCGAGGGTGCAGAACAACGGGCAGAGCTGCATCGCCGCGAAGCGCTTCATCGTGCACGAGGCCGTCGCCGAGGAGTTCGAGCGGCTGTTCAACGAGAAGATGTCGGCGCTCGTGGTCGGCGACCCCACCGACGAGGCCACCGACGTGGGGCCGCTGGTCAACGAGCAGGGCCGCGAGGACGTCGAGGAACTCGTGGCCGACGCCGTGGGCAAGGGCGCCCGCATCGTGTGCGGCGGCGAGCGCATCGAGGGCCCCGGCTTCTACTACCAGCCGACGATCGTGGCCGACGTGACTCCCGAGATGCGCATGCACCAGGAGGAGCTGTTCGGTCCGGTGGCCCAGCTCTACCGGGTGCCCGACCTCGACGCGGCTCTGAAGGTGGCCAACGGGACCCCCTTCGGCCTCGGCTCCAACGCGTGGACGCAGGACCCCGACGAGCAGGAGCGCTGCATCAACGAGCTCGAGGCGGGCCAGGTCTTCATCAACGGCATGACCACGTCGTATCCGGAGCTGCCCTTCGGCGGGACCAAGCGCTCCGGCTACGGTCGGGAGCTCTCGGTGCACGGCATGCGGGAGTTCTGCAACGCGAAGACCGTCTGGGTCGGCGAGGGCAACGCACCCGAACCCGGCGCCGCCGCCAGCGAGTAGACGCCGCCGCCAGCCAGTAGCCCCCTGGGGCAGGGCTGTGCCTACGGGGCGGGCCCCTGCAGCACGAGCGTGAGGCGCCCGGTGCCTCCGGGGACGAGGCGCACGGGCACGCCCCAGTCCTGCCGGTGCACGTGGCAGGCCGGGAACTCCCCCACCTCGTCGCAGGACGCGGCCATGGCCGCGACGTGCAGCACCCCGTCGCCGACGTCGGGGTCGAGCACCAGGTCCCGGGTGAGATCGCTGCCGGTCCCCTCGCCGGCGCGCAGCAGCTGTGGCGGCGTGGCGGTGACGAGCAGGCGCGTCGCGGGCCCGTAGCGCTCGTCGAGGTGGGATCCGGGCGGTGGCTCGAAGACCACCTCGAGGCGCACCGCGCCCGGTCCCACCTCGCTCGGCGGGCGCTGCGTACGCGACGCGTGGCCGTCGACGCGCCGGGCCTGCTCCGGCAGCCGCAGCCGGGTGAGCCGGTGGGCGGCGGACTCGACGACCAGCAGGTCACCCGCGACCACGACGGCGTCCGAGGGCTCGGCGAGGTCGGTGGCCAGCGTGGAGACCTGCTCGGTGGCGGAGTCGTAGCGGCGGACAGCGCCGTTGTAGGTGTCGAGCACCGCGACGGACCCGTCGGGCAGGACGCAGACCCCGAGCGGGTGCTGCAGCAGCGCCGCGGCCGCCGGCCCGTCGCGGTGGCCGAAGTCGAACAGGCCCTGGCCGATCATGGTCTCGACGCGGCCGGCGCGGATGCGGCGCACCGCGGAGGTCTCGGCGTCGACCAGCCAGCTGACCTCGCCGTCGGCGGCCAGCCCCGAGGGCTGGGCGAACCACGCCTCGGCCAGCGGGCCGTCGCGTAGCCCCTCGTTGCTCGTCCCCCCGATGCGGAGCGAGCCGTCGGCGGGGTCGAAGATCCCCACCTGGTGGGTGCCGGCGAGCGCGAGCACGGCCCGCTGCGCGCCCTCGTCCCAGATCACGTCCCACGGCGACCAGGGCGCCCCGTCGTACTGCTCGCTGGTGAGGAGAGTGCGCACCCGGCTGGTCGAGAGCTCCACGCCACGGAGTGCGTGGTTGACGGTGTCGGCGACGAGCACGTCATAGCCGACGCGCCCAGCGACGGGCGGGGGCAGCAGGCACAGGCCCTGCGGCTCGGAGAACTGCGCTTCGTCGGGCCCGCCGTCGACGAGGCCGCGGGCGCCGGCACCGATGCGGCGCAGCACGGTCTCGGCGTCGGCCGCCAGCTCCACCAGCGAGGAGTTGCCGCTGTCGGAGACCAGGAAGGTGCCCCCGGGCAGCGCGAGGACCTTGCCCGGGAAGCGCAGCTCGGTCTCCGGCGGCGGCGGCGGGACGTACGGTCCGCTCCCCCGGTGCAGCGTGCCCTTGGCCTCGTGCTCGGCGACGAGCTCCGCGAGGATCCGGCGCAGCGCATGCGCGTGGCCCTCGCCCGACAGCTGCGCCACGACGTAACCCTCGGGGTCGACCAGCGCGAGCGTGGGCCAGGCCTTGACCGCGTAGGCCTGCCAGGTGGTGAGGTCGGGGTCGTCGAGCACCGGGTGGGCGACGTCGTAGCGCTCCACCGCCGCGATCACCGCGCCGTGGTCGGCCTCGTGGACGAACTTGGGCGAGTGCACCCCGACCACGACGAGGACGTCGGCGAACTCCTCCTCGAGGGCGCGCAGCTCGTCGAGCACGTGCAGGCAGTTGAGGCAGCAGAAGGTCCAGAAGTCGAGGAGCACGACCTTGCCGCGCAGGTCGGCCAGGCGCAGCTCCCGCCCGCCGGTGCCGATCCAGCCGCCACGCCCCACCAGCTCGGGGGCGCGCAGTCGGGCCTGCCGGCGAGGGGTTGCGGTCGTCACGGGCGTACAGGCTACGAGGGGCCTACGCGCGCTGCTCCGCTCACGTCTTCGCGCGGCGCTGCGCGGCCTTGGCCTCCGCCTCGGCCCGCTGCTCGACGAAGCGCTGCGCGCGGACGTCGAGGTCGGTGAGGAACTCGGCGAGCTGGTCACGGGCCTTCTCGCCCTCGGGGCCGAACCCCTCACGGTCGAACACCCGCCAGTGCCGCAGCAGGGGCGTGACGATCTCGTCGTGGTGGATGCGCAGGTCGTAGATGCCGGCCTTGGCGATCTGCATGGCCTTGCGGCTGAACCCCGGGATGATACTGCCGGGCATCTCGAAGTCGAGGATCTCGTCGGTGATGGCCCGCATGGTGGCGTCGGGCGCGATCTCCAGCGCCGCGGCGATGAGGTTGCGGTAGAAGACCATGTGCAGGTTCTCGTCGGTGGCCACCCGGGTGAGCAGCTTCTCGGCGAGCGGGTCCTGGGTGAAGCGGCCGGTGTTGCGGTGCGAGACGCGGGTGGCGAGCTCCTGGAACGAGACGTACGCCAGCGCCTGCAGCACCGGCTTCTCGCCGCTGTCGAACCCGGTCTCCATCACCTGCATGCGGGTGCGCTCGAGCGCCACCGGGTCGATGCCGCGGGTGACCAGCAGGTAGTCACGGATGCAGATGGCGTGCCGGCCCTCCTCGGCGGTCCAGCGGTGCACCCAGGCGCCCCACGCTCCCTCGCGGCCGAAGGTGCGCTCGATCTCGCGGTGGTAGCTGGGCAGGTTGTCCTCGGTGAGGAGGTTGACCTCCAGCGCCGTGCGGGCGAGGGCGGACAGACCGGACTGCTCGGGCGCCCAGGCCTCCCCGCCCAGCTCGGCGAAGTCGCGGCCCTGGCTCCAGGGGACGTACTCGTGGGGCATCCACTCCCTCGCCGCGCCCAGGTGGCGGTTGAGGTTGGCCTCCACGACCGGCTCGAGGTCGAGCAGCAACGCGGTGGTATCGGGAGTCGTCACGGCCCCGCTCCTGCCCCCGGTGCGCTCAGGAGACACCCTGGGCGAGCATGGCGTCGGCCACACGCAGAAAGCCCGCGCGGTTGGCTCCCTGGAGGTAGTCGACCCGCGCGGAGGCGAGTCCCGCGTCGCCGTCGGGGGCGCCCCAGGTCACGCACTGCTCGTGGATGCCGGCCATGGTCGCGCGCAGCCGCTCGTCGACCTCCTCGCGCGACCACGACTCGCGCTGGGCGTTCTGGCTCATCTCGAAGCCGGAGACCGCGACACCGCCCGCGTTCGCCGCCTTCGCCGGGCCGAAGAGCACGCCCGCGTCGAGGAAGCGGCGTACGCCCTCGTGGACCGTCGGCATGTTCGCCCCCTCGGCGACCAGGCGGCACCCGTTGGCGACCAGCGCCTCGGCGTCCTTCGCGTCGACCTCGTTCTGGGTGGCGCAGGGGAAGGCGGCGTCGGCGGGCAGGTGCCACGGCCGCGCGCCGGGCAGGTAGTCGACGCCGAAGCGCTCCGCGTACTCGGCGATGCGCCCGCGGCGGACCTCCTTGAGCTCCCGGACGAAGGCCAGCTTCTCCTCGTCGATGCCGTCGGGGTCGTGCACCGTGCCTTGGGAGTCCGACAGCGAGATGACCGTCGCCCCCGACTGCAGCAGCTTCTCGGCGGTGTAGGTGGCGACGTTGCCGGACCCGGAGATCAGGCACCGCTTGCCCTCGAGCCCGTCGCCGGCGTGCTCGAGCATGTTCTGCGCGAAGTAGACGCAGCCGTAGCCGGTCGCCTCCGTACGCAGCGCACTGCCGCCGTAGGCCACGGCCTTGCCGGTGAGCACGCCGGTGACCCGGTTGGAGAGCCGCTTGTAGTGGCCGAACAGGTAGCCGATCTCCCGGGCGCCCACGCCGATGTCGCCGGCGGGCACGTCGGTGTCCTCGTCGATGTGCCGGTAGAGCTCGGTCATCAGCGCCCGGCAGAAGCGCATCACCTCGCGGTCGGAGCGTCCCTTGGGGTCGAAGTCCGCGCCGCCCTTGCCGCCGCCCATCGGCAGGCCCGTGAGGGCGTTCTTGAAGCACTGCTCGAAGCCGAGGAACTTCAGGATGCTCGGGTTGACCGTCGGATGGAAGCGCAGGCCGCCCTTGTAGGGGCCCAGGGCATTGCTGAACTGCACCCGGTAGCCCCGGTTGACCACGACGGAGCCGTCGTCGGCCTCCCAGGCGACCCGGAAGCGGATGATCCGGTCGGGCTCGGTGAGCCGCTCGAGGATGCCCGCCTCCTGGTAGTCGCGGCGCTCCTGCACGAGCGGCATGACCGCCTCGACGAGCTCACGGACGGCGGCCTGGAACTCGAGCTCTCCCGGATTGCGCTCGGCCAACTCCGTCAGGAACTGCTCGCTGTCCGTGACCGCCATGCTGCGCCCTCCCGGTGCCCCTGCTTGGTGGAGCCCGCCTCGTGCCCCAGAACCGGGGACTCACACCGGGGCATCACACCGCGCGGTCGCGCAGGCGGCGGTCGCGCAGGACGGGGAAGCGCTCCCGCGTCCGGGGGACGACGTCGAGGTCGACGTCGACGGTGAGGACCTCCTCGCCGTCGCCGGCCTCCGCGAGGATCTCGCCCCACGGGTCGACGACGAGGCTGTGTCCGCCGAGCGTGGTGCCGGCGTGGGTGCCGACGGCGTTGCAGGCCACCAGCACGTACTGGTCCTCGACCGCGCGGGCCTGGGCGAGCAGCCGCCAGTGGCCGATGCGCCGGTCGGGCCACGAGGCCACCACCACCGCGAGCTCGGCGCCGCGGTCGAGCAGGGCGCGGTAGAGCTCGGGGAAGCGCAGGTCGTAGCAGGTGCTCAGGCCGACGGGGCCGAAGGGTGCCCGGTGCACGACGACCTCGTCGCCGGCGGACATCAGCACGGCTTCGCCCCGGTCGAAGCCGAAGCGATGGATCTTGCGGTAGGTGGCTTGCACGTGGCCGTCGGGGCCGAGCAGCAGCGCGGTGTTGAACAGCTGCCCGTCCGGGGCCCGCTCGAGCACCGAGCCGGCGTGCAGGTGCGTGCCCAGCTCGGCCGCGACCTCCTGCATCGTCTTCACCGTCGGCCCGTCGAGCGGCTCGGCCACCTCCTCCCAGGCCTCGGCGTCGAAGGCGCCGTGCGCCCACAGCTCGGGCAGGACCACGAGGTCGGCGCCCCGCTGGTCGCGGACCAGGGCGGCCACCCGCTCGACGCGCTCGACGACGGTCTCGCCGTCGTCGACGGCCACCTGCAGCGAAGAGATACGCATGGCCCCCAGGGTGCCACCGGCGGCCGCGGGGCTCTACTCCCCGGGGGGCCGCTCCGCTAGGTTGCCGCCGTGACGGCTCCTCCGGTCCCGGCGCCCCTTCAGCCCACCGTCGACGCTCTCGAGCACACGGCTCGCTCGCTGCTCGCTCTGGGCGGGCAGCTCGACCAGGCTGCCTGGTCGCAGCCGACCGAGTGCCCGGGCTGGTCGGTGAAGGACGTCTACTCCCACGTCATCGGCATCGAGGCGGAGCTGCTCGGCGACCCCGTACCCGACGTACCCGCGCCCGGGGCGGCGTACCTGCGCTCCGACACGGCCCGCCACCTGGAGCGGGCCGTCGAGCACCGTCGGGCCCGCAGCGGCCCGGAGGTGCTCACCGAACTGGGCGAGATCATCGAGCGGCGGCTCTCCGAGCTGCGCAGCCGGCCCCCGCGTCCCAACGAGGTCCTGACCGGGCCGGTCGGCGGGCCGGTGCCCGCGAGCCGGCTCCTGCAGATGCGGATTTTCGATCTGTGGACGCACGAGCAGGACGTCCGGCGTGCGGTCGGGCGCCCGGGCAACCTCACCGGGCCGGGCGCCGAGACGACGCGCGACCTGATCCTGCGCTCGCTGCCCTGGGTGGTGGCGAAAGTGGCGGGAGCGCCCCGGGGGAGCGAGGTGCTGTTCGACGTCCGCGGTGCGCTTCCCTTCACGGTGACCGTCGTCGTGAGCCCGGAGGGTCGCGGGTCCCTGGTCCGGGAGCCGACCGGGTCGCCCACGCTGCGCCTCGGGATGGACTGGGAGACGTTCCTGCGGCTGTCGGCCGGCCGCTGCCTGCCCGCGCACGTCGAGGTCGACGCCTCGGGTGACCTCGCACTCGCCGCGCGCGTCCTGGACGCGATGGCCATCACGCCCTGACGTCGACGGAGGGGCGTCTAGGCCCAGACGTGGTGCAGGTCGGGGTCCTCGAGGACGGCGGCCACGTCGGCGAGGAAGCGCGAGCCGAGCTCGCCATCGACCAGCCGGTGGTCGAACGAGAGCGCGAGCTGCGTCACCGCGCGCACCACCACCTGGCCGTCAACCACCCACGGCGCGTCGCGTACGGCCCCGAAGGCGAGGATCGCCGCCTCGCCGGGATTGAGGATCGGGGTGCCGGCGTCGACGCCGTACACCCCCACGTTGGTGATGGTGATCGTGCCCCCGGCCATGTCCTGCGGGGGCGTGCGCCCCTCGCGGGCGGTGGCCGTCAGCTCGGTGAGCGCGGCCGCGAGCTGCGGCAGGGACAGGTCCTGGGCGTCCTTGATGTTCGGCACCACGAGGCCCCGGGGGGTGGCGGCGGCGATGCCCAGGTTGACGTAGGACTTGACCACGATCTCCTGCGCGGCCTCGTCCCAGGACGCGTTGATCTCCGGATGCCGGGCTACCGCAACCAGCAGGGCCCTCATCACCAGCACCAGCGGGCCGATGCGCGCCTCGGACAGCTCCGGACGCGCCTTGAGCCGCTGCACGAGCTCCATCGACCGGGTGACGTCGACGGTGATCCACTCCGTGACGTGCGGCGCGGTGAAGGCGCTGGCGACCATCGCCTGCGCGGTCATTCTGCGCACTCCGCGGATCGGCACCCGCGTCTCCCGCGCGCCCGGATGCGCGCGCACGGCGGCCGGGGCACTCGCGGCCGGGGCACTCGTCGGGGCACTCGCGGCGGCCTCGACGTCGGCCCGGGTCACCACTCCGCCCTCGCCGGTCGGAGCCACTCCGGCGAGGTCGACGCCGAGGGACTTCGCGAGCTTGCGTACGGGGGGCTTCGCCAGCACCGGGGCACCGCCGTCGCGCGGGGCAGGCGGCAGGGCGGCAGTGGCAGCCGGCGGGGCCTGCTCGGCGCGCAGCAGCGAACGCGGCGGGGTGAGCTCGCCCACGA
>JALYMT010000170.1 GCA_030773555.1 Actinomycetota bacterium
AGGCGGCGTTGCGCGCGGGGGAGGCCGAGCGCATCGAGGGCCTGGCCGCGGTCGTCCGCCAGGTCGGCGGGCGGGCGGCGCTGCTGTCCTGCGGCCCGGTCTGGACGGGGCCCTACGAGGTGCCCTACGTCGCCTGGGAGCTGGGCACATTCCTGGCGGAGATCGAGGTCGACCCCATCCCGGGCGGGGTGATGCTCAGCGCCCGCGCCGCTCCGCTGCCCCCACCGCCACCGGGCTTCCGGGCGGTGGCGCTCGACGGGCTGGCGGCGCGGCACTGGGAGCTGTTCGCTACCTGCCCGCTGCGGCCGGCGGGGCGGCGCTGAGTCGTACGACCGCGGCGCCGAGCAGGAGCAGCCCGACCGCGAGCAGCGTCGCGAGCAGGCCCAGCACGAGCGCGGGCGCGGGCACGGCGGCCGCGGCCAGGGCGCCCGTCAGCTGCCCCACCAGCCCTCGGCCCGCCAGCGTGGGGTCGATGACGGCGAGGACCGGTCCGGTCATGCCGATGCCGATGCCCGCCGCCGCCAGCAGCGCGGCAACGGGAGGCAGCCCGCGGCGGCTGTCCGGCAGCTGTGCCAGCCCGACGGCGGCGATGACCGGCAGGAGGGGCAGGAGGGGGAAGAAGTAGCGGCCGAACGGCAGCGCCCCCCGGGCGAAGTAGGCCAGGACGGTGCCGCCCACCAGGGCGGCGTGCACGCCCATCAGCAGCCAGGCCAGCGCGAGCGGCCCCCGGGGTGCGAGCCGCTCGCCTCGGCGCAGCTCCCGCAGCTCCCGCAGCGCCGCCAGTCCCAGGCCACCCAGGACCGCCGCCAGCAACGCGTACGCCAGCAGCTCCACCAGCCCACCGATCGGCGTGTTGGTGGTGACATAGCCCCAGAGCTGGCGGTACTGGTCGAGCCAGAACCCAGGGGACGACCCGTTGTCGAGGACCGAGGGGCCGCGGGCCGCCGTGGGCGGGACGGCGCGGGTGGAGCCGTCGAGGCTGCCGTACAGCTGGCGGTTGCGCAGGTAGAACCAGGCGCTCGGCAGGGCGGTGGTGACGGCCACGACCGACATCCGCCGCAGGGCCCCCGGGGCGCGCTGCCGCCAGGGCCGCCCCCGCTCCGGTCCGGGAGGGGTGGCGGCCGCCAGGACGGCCAGCGCCGCCACCTCCAGGCTGGAGGCGCGCGCGGCCACCGCGATCGCGGCGGCGAGCGCCAGCAGCCGCAGCCGGCGCCGGTCGCAGCCGTGGCGGACCGTGGTCACGACCAGGGCGAGGACGGCGGTGGCGGTGAGCAGCGCCAGAGCGTCGTTGTAGACCAGCGCGACGAGCTGCTGGAAGGACGGCACCAGCGCCAGCCCGCCGGCTGCGACGACCGGTGCCGCCGGTCGCCTCGGCAGGAGCGCAGCGGCGAGCGCCGCCGTCGCGACCACCGCACCGGCGGCGAGCAGCAGGGTGAGCAGCCGGGCGGCGAGGAGCCCGGCCAGGGGATGCCCGGTGTCGAGCCCGGCGCGCAGGGGGCCGGCGACGAGGACGTAGTAGAGCGGGGGGTGCATCGCCGTCCAGGTGACCGTGTCCCGCATCCCCGGGAAGCGGGACGGGAAGCGGTCGTCGAAGTGCGGCAGCCGCCCACTCGACACCTCGAGGGCGTAGTTGACGTGCGCGGTCTCGTCCCCGGCGAAGAACGGGCGCACGGCGAGGGCGTTGAAGAGGCCGAACGCAAGGAGCACGAGCACCACTCCGGCGACGCCCAGGCGCTGGTAGCGGCGAAGCGGGTCGGGTGCGGCGGGACGCGATGAGGAGGGGCCAGGCGGAGGCGCCAGGCCGACGGAGGCCTTCACGACGCCTGGGCGCTCCCGAGGTTCGCCTGGACCCACTCGACGATCTCCTGCGTCCGCGCGCCCGGGGTGAAGACGCGGGCCACGCCCATCTGCTCCAGCTCGGGCAGGTCCGCCTGCGGGATGATGCCGCCGCCGAACACCCGGATGTCCGCCGCGTCACGCTCCTTGAGCAGCTCCAGCACGCGAGCGAACGAGGTCATGTGGGCACCGGAGAGCACCGAGAGGCCCACGGCGTCGGCATCCTCCTGGATGGCCGTCTCGACGATCTGCTCCGGCGTCTGGTGCAGGCCGGTATAGACGACCTCGACGCCGGCGTCGCGCAGGGCGCGGGCCACCACCTTGGCGCCGCGGTGACCGTCCAGGCCGGGCTTGGCCACGACGACGCGGATCCTCCCGCCCTGCCCGCCTCCTGGCACTGCTGCCTCCTGTCGCGGCCCCGTCCGTGCTGTCGGCGCCAGCGTACGGTCGTCGCCTCGTCCGGATCGGCCGTCCCCGGAACCACCGGCTCGCTGCGCTAGAGCTTCTCCACCGGCGCGTAGCGCAGCAGCAGCCGCTTGGACCCCACCGCTCGGAAGTCGATCGTCGCCTCGGCCTTGTCGCCGACGCCCGCGGTGACGACGACGGTCCCCAGCCCGAAGGTGTCGTGGGAGACCTTGTCGCCGGGCTGCAGGGAGATCACCGGGCGGCTCCCCGGTGACCGCACCCCGGGCCGGGCGGCGGCGACCGACAGGGCCGGCGCCTGCGTCGTCGTGGCCGGCTCGAGACGCTGCCAGTCGACGAGCTCGGAGGGGACCTCGTCCAGGAAGCGTGACGGGGGGTTGTGCGCCGGCGCGCCCCACGCACTGCGGACGAGCGCGCGCGACAGGTACAGCCGCTCCTGGGCGCGGGTGATCCCGACGTAGGCGAGGCGGCGCTCCTCCTCGAGCTCGGGCGGGTCACCGAGGGAGCGCAGGTGCGGGAAGACGCCGTCCTCGAGGCCGGTGAGGAACACCACGGGAAACTCGAGGCCCTTGGCCGTGTGCAGCGTCATCAAGGTGACGACGCCACCCGGGTCGCCACCCGCCTCGTCGGCACCGGCGTCGGCGTCGGCGTCGGCGTCGGCGTCGGGAATCTCGTCGGAGTCGGCGACGAGCGCGACCCGCTCCAGGAAGTCGGCCAGGCTCCCCTCCGGCTCGGCCTCCTCGAACTCGCGGGCCACGGCGACGAGCTCCTGCAGGTTCTCCTGCCGCGTCTCGTCCTGCGGGTCCGGGGAGGCCCGTAGTTCGGCGAGGTAGCCGGTCTGCTCGAGGACCGCCTCCAGGACGGCGGCCGGGCCCGTACCCGCCTCGACGAGGATCGTGAGGGCGTCGAGCAGCCGGGTGAACTCCTCGATCGCTCTGCGGCTGCGCGTCGCGAGCGCGCCCGCCTCGTCGCACCGGCGCAGCGCGGCGCCGAAGGTGGTCCGCTCGCGGGAGGCGAGCGCCTCGATGCACGCCTCGGCCCGGTCGCCGATGCCGCGCTTGGGCACGTTGAGGATGCGGCGCAGCGACACCGCGTCCTCCGGGTTGGCGAGCACCCGCAGGTAGGCGAGCGCGTCGCGCACCTCGCGCCGCTCGTAGAAGCGCACGCCGCCCACCACCTTGTAGGGCAGGCCGACCCGGATGAACACCTCCTCGAACACCCGGGACTGCGCGTTGGTGCGGTAGAACACGGCCACGTCGCGGGGAGCCGCGAGCCCCTCGTCGCCGAGCCGGTCGATCTCGTTGGCGACGAAGGCGGCCTCGTCGTGCTCGTTGTCGGCGACGTAGCCGACGATGCGCACCCCTTCGCCGGCCTCGGACCACAGGTTCTTCGGCTTGCGGTTGCCGTTGCGGGCGATGACCGCGTTGGCCGCGTTGAGAATGGTCTGGGTCGAGCGGTAGTTCTGCTCGAGCAGGATCGTGCGGGCGTCGGGATAGTCCTGCTCGAACTGCAGGATGTTGCGGATCGTCGCCCCGCGGAAAGCGTAGATCGACTGGTCGGCGTCACCGACGACCACGAGCTCCGCCGCCGGCACGGCCGGGCTCCCGTCGCAGTTCGACCCGCCGCCCACCAGCTCGCGGACGAGGACGTACTGCGCGTGGTTGGTGTCCTGGTACTCGTCGACGAGGACGTGGCGGAAGCGGCGGCGATAGTGCTCGGCGGCGTCGGGAAAGGCCTGGAGCAGGTTGACCGTGGTCATGATGAGGTCGTCAAAGTCGAGGGCGCTGGCCTCGCGGAGCCGCCGCTGGTAGAGCGTGTAGCACTCGGCGTAGACCTGCTCGAGATGTCCGCTGGCGCGGCTGGCGAAGGTCTCCTCGTCGACCAGCTCGTTCTTGAGGTTGCTCACGTACGCCGACACGGCCCGCGGCGCGTAGCGCTTGGGGTCGAGGTCCAGGTCGCGGCAGACGAGGGTCATGAGCCGGTGCGCATCGGCGGCGTCGTAGATGGAGAAGCTCGTCCGCAGGCCCAGACGCTTGGCCTCCCGGCGCAGAATGCGCACGCAGGCGGAGTGGAAGGTCGACACCCACATGGCCTTGGCCCGCGGGCCCACGAGCGCGGCGACCCGCTCCTTCATCTCACCGGCTGCCTTGTTGGTGAAGGTGATGGCCAGGACCGCGCCGGGATGCACGTTGCGGGCGCCGAGCAGGTAGGCGATGCGGTTGGTCAGCACCCGCGTCTTGCCCGAGCCCGCGCCGGCGATGATCAGCAGTGGGCTGCCCTCGTGCACCACTGCGGCCCGCTGCTGCACGTTGAGCCCAGCGAGCAGGCCTTCGGGATCGACCCGACTGCCCGCTGCCCCCGTCGCCTCCGCTGGGCGCGGAGCCGCCGCCAGTGGTGGCAATGGCAGGTCGTCGAAGAGCGCGGACACGACAGGGAGTCTAAGGAGCACCAGCTGCAGCGAGCCGGGTAGCTCGTCGCCACGAGAGCATGATCACCGCGAGAGGTGCACGTGCAGGGCATGCTGTCTCCTGGACTCGGCCGGCAGCACAGGCGCAACGCCCAGTGGCACGATGGAGAACTGCGTGGCAGACGACGGCTCCCCCCTGACCGTGGAGCGGGTCCTCGCCGTCACCGCCCATCCGGACGACATCGACTTCGGTGCGGCCGGAACCATCGCGCTCTTCACCGAGGCGGGCACGGAGGTGACCTATTGCGTCGTCACCGACGGCGACGCGGGGGGCTTCGACGAGGCGGTGCCGCGCGCGGACATTCCCGGGATTCGACGGGCCGAGCAGGAGGCCGCTGCCAAGGCGGTGGGCGTCGAGGACGTCCGGTGGCTCGGCTACCAGGACGGCCGCCTGTCGGTGTCCTTCGAGCTGCGACGTGACCTCAGCCGGGTGATCCGCCAGGTGCGCCCGCAGCGCATCCTCGTGCAGAGTCCCGAGCGCGACTGGACCCGGCTGGCGGCCAGCCACCCCGACCACCTCGCGGCTGGCGAGGCCGCGGTCTTCGCGGTCTACCCCGACGCGCGCAACCCGTACGCGCATCCGGAGCTGCTGCGCGAGGAGGGGCTGGCCGCGTGGACCGTGCCCGAGATCTGGTTGATGGCGCATCCCCAGCCCGACCGCTACGTCGACGTCACGGCCACCTTCGAGCGCAAGATGACCGCGCTGCGCGCGCACGTGAGCCAGACCGCGCACATGGCCAACCTCGAAGAGCTGGTGTCGGGTTGGCTCCGCGGCAACGCGACTCGCGCGGGGCTGGCGGGGGGTCGCCTCGCCGAGGCGTTCAAGGTGGTCCTGCCGCCTCCGTGAGGCGGGCAGGGTCAGATCGCGAGCAGCCCGCGCCAGGCGACACCGAGGCCGAGGACCAGGACGACACCGGCGGTCACGATGGGCAGTGCCCGGGCCAGGGGCAGGACCCGGGTTCCCCGCCGCGCGGTCCAGCGCTCCAGGCGCGCTCGCGCCTTCACCAGCAGCATGCCCGTTGCGACGAGGGCGAGCGCCATCCCGATCCCGTAGGCGAGTACGAGCAGAACCCCGAGCCACGCGCGCCCGAGCGCGATCCCCCCGAGGAGCACGAGCAGGGCTGACGGGCTCGGGACGAGCCCTCCGGCCAGCCCGACGAGGAGCAGACTGCGGGTGCTCGCCCCGGCCGGTGCGTGCGTGTGGGTGAACAGCCCGTGGGAGTGTCGGCCGGCGGCGCTGTGGGCTTCGTCGTGGTCGTGGGAATCGTGGTCATGGTGACCGTGGTGATCGTGACCGTGGTCATGGTCGTGGTGATCGTGACCGTGGTGCCCGGGATGCTCGCCGGGGCCGTGCTCGCCGTGAGCGTGCTCGGCGTGAGCGTGCTCAACGTGAGCGTGCACCTGCTCGGTCGCCCTTGCAGCCGGGACGGCGGGCACCCCGACGTGGTCGGGGCGGCGCGCGCGGGTGGCGAGGGCGGTGCGCAGCAACCCGGCACCGATGCCGGCGAGCAACAGGCCGCTGGCCAGTCCCAGCCACGGATAGACCTGCTCGGGCGCGAAGGCGGTGAGCACGGTCAGGGCGATGCCGAGGGCGAGCACCCCGATGGTGTGCGTGACCGTGACCGAGAGCCCGATGACAGCGGCCTGGCGCAGAGAGCCGTTCCGCCCCACGAGATACGCGGCCATGAGCGTCTTGCCGTGCCCCGGGGCGAAGGCGTGCATGGCGCCCAGCAGCACCGCGAGCACCACCGCGAGCAGGCCGAAGCCGAGGCTGAGCTCGCGTGAGGAGATGAGGCTGGTGTAGGCCGCGGTGATCCGGTCAGCGCCGCGAGCCGAGGTGGTGTCGGCGGGGCGGGTGCCTTCCTGCTCCGGTCCCCACCCGCTCACGGCACCGCTGCCGGCCCGCACCGACAGCCGCGCGGCCCGCTGGTCGAGCGGCGAGGACAGCAGGTCCTCGGGATAGGCCGTGAGCCGGCGGGACACGCTCTGCTGCGGCACGTCACCGGCCAGCACGACGCCGTCGCCGACCGCGGTGACCTCGCGCCACCCCACGCGGCCGCCCGAGAACTCGTTGGCGTAGCCCACCGTGGCGCCGACGGTCTCGACGTCGGCGCTGCGCAGCAGGCAGGTCAGCCGGGTGGTGGGCAGAGCTGCCTGGCCGGCCGGGAACTCCAGGGCGCTGCGCTCGACGCGTACGGGCACCTGCCGACCGTCGACGCTCACACGCACCCCCCGGGCCACGGCGGCGCACTCGCGCTCGCGGTACGCGTCGGCCTCGGCGGGCGGGACGCCGCCCTCGCGCGCCGACGGGAAGAGCTGCACGGTGGGGATCTCGGCGGAGTCCACGACCACGTCGAGGGCTACCGCCTGCGGCTCGACGCGCAGGCCAACGTAGGAGTTGACGGTGAAGTTGCCGAGCGGATGCGCGGCGGCCGGCGAGGCGCCGGTGAGGAGCAGGACGACGGCCGCGACCAGCAACGCCGTGGCGTGGGCCAGCCCGCGGGTCACGACCTGCCCAGCTCGTCCAGCGCTGCCCGAGCCCGGGGGGCCTGCAGGGGCGAGAAGTGCGGATTGATGTCCAGGGCCCGCTGCAGGGAGGCGCGGGCCGCGTCGTCCCTGCCCAGCTCCTTCTCGATCATGCCGCGGTGGTAGGCGAACAGCGCACTGCGGGTGCCCAGCCGTGCGGCTGCCTCCGCGTGCGGCAGCGCCTCCGCGGAGCGGCCGGCAGCGTGCAGCGCCCACGCGTACGCGTCCTCGACGTGCACGCTGCGCCGCTTGTCGTACGCCGCCTGCGCGGCGGCGAGCGCCTCCGGCGCCCGGCCGTGGTCGGCGTCGTAGAGGGCCAGCTCGAGGTCGACGTCGGCGCCCTCGGACCGGAAGAGCGCGGCGGTGGCGGCGACGACGGCGTGCTGGCGGGCGGCCTCCTCGGGGCGGTTCGCGGCCTCGAGCAGGTCGGCGTACTCCATCACGTAGCCCGGCTCGGGCAGGCGCTCCACCACGGTGGCGAAGCCGGACAGGGCGGCGTCGAGGTCGCCCTGGGCGGCGGCGACCCGGGCCCGGCCGGCGATCAGCGGGACGTAGGAGGGGTCGCGGCGCATGCCCTCGGTGAAGCGGGCGGCCGCGGTGTCGAGGTCACCCTGGGAGAAGGCGAGCTCACCGAGGTAGCGCAGGGCGAAGGCGGCGTCGGCTGGGGTGGCGGCAGCGGCGAGGGCGCGATCGAGGCCCGCCCGCGCGCCCGCCAGGTCGCCGCGCAGCTCGTAGGAATAGGAGACCCGGGTGTACGAGGGCACCCCCGGCTTCAGGTCGACCATCCGCTGCAGGCTGTCGAAGGCCTCGTCGTAGCGGCCGAGCTCCACCAGGGCATCCACCTTGACACCCAGCGCGCTGCTGTCGAAGGCGTTGATCGTGAGCGCCCGCTCGGCGAGGCGCAGGGCCGCCGCGAAGTCGTGGCGGGCGGCGGCGAGAGCCGCCTGACCGGCGACGGCGGGGGAGTTGGCCTCGGGGGACTCCTTCAGGGAGCGCTCGAAGGCCCCCTCGGCCTTGGCGTAGTACGAGGGGTCGGCGCTCGCCTGGGCCTGCCGCAGATAGGCACCACCGAGGTCCGCCCAGGCCGAGTAGTCCCCGGGCAGGCGACGCAGGCGCTCCTGCAGGGCGGCGATGGCCGCGGTGCTGCCCTGGCGGCGGGGGGCATCGCCGGCGCCCCCGGCAGCGGAGCTGTCCCCCGGGGAGGTGGCGTCCACGGCACCGCGGTCGACGATGGCGATGCCGGCGACGAGGAAGAGCGCGACGGCCAGGACGACCGCCAGCACCGCGTTGCGGAGGTGGCGGCGTCGGCGGCGCCCGGGCTGCTCGTCGGGGTCAGGAGCGGGGCTTGGGCTTGCCGGCGAGGTCGGCGAAGACGACGACGTTGTCGAGGTAGCGGCCTGCTGCACGGTCGTACTGCCCTCCACA
>JALYMT010000171.1 GCA_030773555.1 Actinomycetota bacterium
CAGCCTGCGACCCGCCGCGTTGGCGATCGCCGTCGCCGCTGCGGTCCTGCTGTTCCGCCTCAAGTGGTCCGTGCTGCGCACCCTCGCGGTCTGCGCGGCGCTCGGCCTCGCCACCGCCCTGCTGCCCTTCAGCTGAGGATCGAAGCTCGTGGGCGCGCCTCGGCGGGCACGAGCTTCGACCGCCGTGTTCGGTCCGCCCCTGCTGGACCGGCCCCGGCTCCCCAGTTGGCGCCGCAACCATGGTTGCACTTGGGCTTGCCTTACTTGGTCGTCTCCAGGAGGTATGCGCAATGCGGAGCAGGCTGCAACGCGCTGCGGGAGTCGGAACCGCCGCGGCCCTGCTGGCCGCCGGCTGCACCGGTGGTGCCGACGCCCCGTCCAGCCCCGCTGCTGGCGGCGGCGGTTCCGACTCCCGAGCACGACGGGAAGGTGGCTGCGGTCAGCACCACCGCCGCGGACTGGGCGGGCGTGGCGCAGGCACTGGGCCGGGACGGCAAGCTCGTCGACGGCGGCACCTATCGGGTCTCGTTTCCGCGCAGCGACCTCGACGTCCGCTCCCAGGGCGTGAGGATCGCTCCCGGTCTGGCGTTGGGCTCCTACGCGGCCTTCGCCCGCTATCCCGACGGGTCGGCCCTGATGATGGGCGATCTGGTGGTGACCGAGGAGGAGCTGCCCGAGCTGACCAGCGCGCTGCAGGCGCACGGCATCGAGCAGACCGCGATCCATAACCATCTGCTCGACGAGCGGCCGGCGGTGTGCTGGGCACACATTCACGGCGCGGGCGATCCGGTGCAGCTGGCCCGCGGGGTGAAGGCCGCCCTCGACGTGACCGCCACCCCTGCTCCGTCTGGGTCTGGGGGGCAGCAGGCGCTGGAGCTGGACACCGCCGGCATCGGCGCCGCGCTGGGCCGGGGGGGTAGCGCCGAGGGCGGGGTTTACAAGGTCTCCTTCGCCCGCGCGGAGGAGATCAGCGAGCACGAGCGGGTGATTCCGGCCGGGATGGGCGTGACGACCGCGCTCAACTTCCAGCCCATCGGCGGCGGCCGCGCCGCGATGAACGGGGACATCGTGATGGAGGGCGAGGAGGTCCAGAAGGTCCTTAAGGCGCTGCGCGACGGGGAGATCACCGTCGTGTCCCTGCACAACCACGCCCTCGAGGAGTCTCCCCACCTGTTCTACACCCACTTCTGGGCGGTCGGAGATCCGGTGGCGCTGGCCAAGACGCTGCGCACCGCGGTCGACGCGACCGCCCCCGCCTCCGCCCAGCAGGCCGCCCCGCAGTCCTAGGGCCTGCGATCCGAGAGGACCAGAGCACCATGCCGACCACCGGCGAAACCGGAAGCCGCACGAACCGGAACGAACCCGGGCGGAGGCGGCACCGCCGAGCAGGGACGCGTCCTCAGATACGACGATCCCGACCGTGGCTGAGATTGCCCGGCTCCCGCGCCGACCGCCACGTCACCGTTCCGAGGACCTGTATGGGCCCGCCGGCTCGCTCGACCACCAGTGCCAGCGTGGCGCCCTGCGAGCACACCACCAACCGACCTCTCTAGCGGTGCCGGCCCAGGCCGAGCACGTGCGCGATCCAGTACAGCCCGGCCAGCCCGATCAGCACAAAAACGAGGTCGTCGAGGGGGTCAGCGATCGGCTCGAGCGACCGGTCGAGGACGTTGACGTCGGTGACGAACGCCGCCCACGAGAACGCCCCGATCAGGAGCAGGACGAAGGCAACCCAGTCCAGTGCGTTCTGCGGTCTCATCCGGTGTCTCTCCTTGCCCCTCGGCATGCCGGTACCTTCAAGGTACCCAGCCTAGGTGCAACCATGGTTGCGTTGCCGAGTCCCGGGGGAGGTCATGAATCGCGGTGGACGTCTTCACCCTGCACCAGGTGAACGCCGCCCGCGGCGGAGTTCCCGTGCTGCACGGCATCACCGCCGCGGTGCCCGCCTCGAGGTGTACGGCGATCACCGGTCCCAGCGGGGCGGGCAAGAGCAGCCTGCTGCGCCTGCTCACCCGTCTCGAGGACCCCACGTCGGGCACGATCCGGTTCCTCGGCCGAGTCCTGACGGACTACGACGTACTGGAGCTGCGCCGCCGGATCGCCTCGATCGCCCAGACCCCGGTCCTGCTCACCGCCGACGTGCTGAGCGAGCTGCGGGTGGGTCGGGCGAACCTTCCCGAACAGCGGGCGGGCGTGCTGCTCGCCCAGGTCGGGCTAGGGCAGGAGTTTCTGGCCCGGCCCACCCAACGCCTGAGCGTGGGACAGGCGCAGCGGGTGTGCATCGCCCGCGCGCTCGTCCTCGACCCTGACGTGGTCCTGCTCGACGAACCCACCGCCGCTCTCGACCGGGTCAGCGCCCACGCCATCGAAACCCTGCTCGCCGACCTGGTCGCCCG
>JALYMT010000172.1 GCA_030773555.1 Actinomycetota bacterium
CGGGTTCGGCTTCCGCAACTTCGCCAACTACCCACTCCGACTCCTTCTGCACTGCGGGGTGACCTGGCAGACTCCAGCAGCGACACGGATCCGAGGCCGCTCACCACGTTCCACGTCGTAGAGCCGCATTGACAGCCAAGCGCGCGCCAAGTCTCGTTCCCTTCGTACATACTCGCTGGGCAATCATCGGACGCCTGACAAGTGGAGCCAGGGGCCGGCCGTGCTCGTCGGTAGCCGCACAGATTCTGGTCCACCAAGACTGTCACATCGAGCGCTTGCAATTCCTTCTGACGTTGTTAGAGCCTCGTGCGGATCGAGCGCATCCGAGGCCAGTGCCGCGGATCGATGTCTGGCAGGCTCGACATCTTCGCCCATGAGCACCGAGGAGCGAGAGCATGGTCGCGGCACGTGAGACAACCCTGCAGGAACTGCTCGAGGGCTCCAAGCAGTACCAGGTACCGCTCTACCAACGGACGTACTCGTGGACGCCTCGACAGCTGGAGCGACTGTGGGAGGACATTGAGAAGCTCGGCGAGGATCGGCGCGATGTGCCTCAGCGACGCACTTCATAGGTTCCTTAGTGCTCGCGCCGAGTCCGTCTAACGGGCCTGCGGGCGTCCAGGAGTTCCTGGTCGTCGACGGTCAGCAGCGCCTGACCACCCTGTCGGTGTTGCTGTGCGCCCTCAGGGACCACCGCGCGGCAACCGAGGGTGCCGAGCACAGGGAGCGCATCGACCAGCAGTACCTGATCAACAAATGAAAGGCCGAGCAACACCGGCTCAAGCTCCTACCGACCCAGGCTGACAGGGCGTCGTACTTGGCGTGCCTCGACTCGACGCCGCAGGCCGGCGGTAGCGACGCCGTCGGTGCCGCCTACCGCTTCTTCTGTGCCCGACTGGTGGCGGCTCACGATCCCGAGGACGCCTCGGGCATCGAGCGCATTGAGGATGCGGTCATCTCCGGGCTCGCGCTCGTGTCAGTAACTGCTCAGGCTGGTGACAACGCCCATCAGATCTTCGAGTCCCTCAACAACACCGGGCTGCGTCTCACGCAGGGCGACCTGCTGCGCAACTACTTGTTCATGCGCCTTCCCACGCGTGGTGATGCCGTATACCACGGCTTATGGTTGCCGTTGCAGCAGTCGCTCGGCGCGAAGGACCTTGAGCTGCTGTTCTGGCTCGATCTCGTCCAGCGGGACCCACGCGTCAAGCAGACAGACATCTACGCAGCGCAGCAGGCGCGGCTTGATCGGCTGCTGCACGAGAAAGACATCGAGGTCGAGGTCGAACGCTTCGCTCGCCTTGGCCGGTTGCTCACGGTTGTCCTCAACCCCGAGCAAGAAAAGGACCCAGAGGTCCAGCAGCGTCTGACACGGCTGAACGCGTGGGGTACCACGACGGTCTATCCCCTGTTGCTGAACCTGCTGGAGCGCAGGGAGCAGAACAGCGCCACCTCCAAGCAGATCGCCCGCGCGATGCTGTATGTCGAGAGCTTCCTGGTGCGAAGGCTGCTCATCGGGCGTGCGACGGCGAACATCAACCGCATTCTGCTGTCCATCGTGACGGAGATCAACTCGCAACTGCCGGTTGACGAGGCTGTGCACACGTATCTCTCAGCGGGCCGCAAGTATTACGCGTCGGACCGTGACATACGGGCGGCGCTCGGCTTGGTGCCCTTCTACCTCAACGGACGTCCGCACCAGCGAGCACTGGTCCTGCGGTGGCTCGAGGAGTCGTACGGGAACAAGGAGCCGGTCAATCCCGCCACGTTGACGATCGAGCACGTCATGCCGCAGACGCCCAGTGGTAGCTGGCAGCAGGTGTTGGCGGAAGATCTGCAGCCTGGCGAGGACGTGCGCCAAGCGCACGAAGCGGTCGTCCACACGCTCGGCAACCTCACGCTGACCGGTTACAACTCGCCGATGGGCAACAGCGGGTTCAACATCAAGAGGGAGAAGCTCAAGACCAGCGGGTTGTCCATGAACCAGGAGATCGCCGCGCAGTCACGATGGGGACGTCGGCAGATCCTCGAGCGCGCAGCCGGGCTCGCGGACCGCATCGCCGCAACCTGGCCGGCGCCACTACCCGGCATTGGGCTCGACGACAGTGGGCCGGCGTGGGATGTCATGAATGCTGCGCTGGCCGAGCTGCCGGCGGGCTCATGGACGACGTACGGCGATCTGGCAGCACTGATTGGCAGTCATGCGGTGCCGGTAGGGGTGCGACTTTCCAGCCACCTGGCGCCCAACGCTCACCGCGCGCTGCAGAGCGAGGGCAGGGTTTCGCCCGGGTTCCGATGGATCGAGCCGAACCGCTCCGACGACCCACGCGACCTGCTAGCGGCGGAGGGAGTCGAGTTTGACGACCATGGCCGCGCCAGCGCGGCGCAACGCGTGACGCCGGAGGAGCTCGCCGTCCTCTGCGGCCTCGACCCCGGCGAGCTGCCGGAGACGATTCGGGACCCCGCACCCGGACAGGACGCCGCATTGCGTGACCAGTTCGTCCAACAGCTGCATGCATTGCAGCCGCACGACACAGCGGTCAGCGTCCTGCGGCTCCTCGACCGGTGGACCGCGCTGGGTGGACGCCTCCACTACGGCCGCTCGGGCGAAACCTCCTGCTTCCTCATGGCTAACAACGTCGACCAGCCGGGCGGGGGACTTTGGCCAGCCACGCTCTACCCGAGCGGGAAGTTCGAGGTCGTCTTCCAGCACCTGCGTTCCCGACCACCCTTTGACGCGACCGAGCTGCGCGAGGAGCTGCGCAAGCGCTTGAACGAGCTGCCCGGCGTGAACCTCCCTGCCTCCAAGATCGAGCTGCGGCCGGGCTTCGAGCTGACCTTGCTCGCTGACCCCACGGTGCGCGACCGTCTTCTTGCTGTGCTCGCGTGGTTCCGCAATCATGCAGTTGGGGCAGTGGCCACCGCGGCCTGACGCGCTGCTTGGGTCGGTCATGCACCCGCGATCACCACCAGGGACGAACCGGAGCAAGGCGTAGACGAGGTGCACCGTGCAGGTCTGGGCGTGGCACGGGAATGCCGCCTCCATCACCTCCCGCCAACCCCGTCACCTCGTTGACTATGTGACGAAAGCGACCAGACGAGAGTCCTCGGTCGGCTAGCCGGCTTCCCCGAGGAAGGCGGCCAGGCGGGCCGAGAGCTCCTCCGGCGCCTCCTCGGCGACGTGGTGGCCGCTCTCGATCGGCCCGCCGCTGAGGTCGGTCGTCCACGGCCGCCACACCGCCAGGACGTCGCCGTACAGCTCCGCCAGGTCGTCCCGCGTCGACCACAGCACCAGCGTGGGGCAGGTGATGCGGCGGCCGGCTTCGAAGTCGGCGTCGTCAGCGGCCCGGTCGACGCCCAGGCCGGCCCGGTAGTCCTCGAGTATGGTGTGCACCGTGCTCGGGTCGTGGATCGCCCGCGAGTAGTCGGCGTAGTTCTCCGCACCCATGACCTCGGGGTCGCCGCCGTACCAGGCGTCCGGGTCGGCGGAGATGGCTCGCTCGGGCTTGCCCGGCTGGGCGAAGAAGAACCAGTGCCACCACGCCGCCGCGAAGCGGGCGTCCGCACGCCGGAGCGCCTCGCCGATCGGCACGCTGTCCAGCACGGCGAGCCGGGTCACCGCCTGCGGGACGTCGAGGGCCAGGCGCATCGCGACGTAGCTGCCCCGGTCGTGCCCGACGACGGCGAAGCGCTCGTGGCCGAGGGAGCGCATGAGGGCGAGCACGTCCGCGGCCATGGCATGCTTGGCGTACGGAGCGTGGTCGCGGGTCGTCGGCGGCTTGGATGACTGGCCGTAGCCGCGCAGGTCGGGGCAGATCACGGTGTGCCCGCGGCGACCAGCGGCGGAGCGACTCGGTGCCAGGTGGTGTGCGTACGCGGGTGCCCGTGCAGCAGCACCACCGGCGGGCCCTCACCGCCGTGCCGGACCCGCAGCTGCACGCGGCCGACGTCGGCCCTGGTCTCCACGAACCCGTCGAACATGGGATGGGATCATCGGGCATGAGCAGCGCGAAGGGGTCGACGACGGCGGATGCGGAGCGCCTCGCCGCTGCAGGGGCGGAGTTCGACCCGAAGGTCGTCTACCTGAACACGGCGTCGCTGGGCCTGCCGCCCCGCCGCTCGCTCGGCGCCCTGCAGGAGGCCATGAGCTCGTGGCAGGCGGGGCGAGCGAGCCCGCCGACTACGACGCGCCCCTGCGCCCTTCCCGGGAGGCGTACGCCGCGCTGGTCGCGGTCGACCCGGCGACCGTGGCGGTGGGCAGCCAGGCCAGCGTCTTCGCCGGCCTGGTCGCCGCGGCCCTGCCGGACGGCAGCGAGGTCCTGACCGCCCGGGGCGAGTTCACCAGCATCGTGTTCCCGTTCCTCGCCCAGGCGGGGCGAGGGGTCACCGTCCGCGAGGTGCCTTTGAGCGACCTGGCCGACGCCGTGAGCCCGGGAACAGCGCTGGTCGCGGTTTCCGCGGTGCAGTCCGCGGACGGCCGGCTGGCCGATCTCGACGCGCTCACGGCCGCGTCGGCGGCCACTGGCGCGCGGGTCCTGCTCGACACCACGCAGGCCACCGGCTGGCTCCCCGTCGAGGCGTCGCGGTTCGCCTACACCGTCGGCGACGGCTACAAGTGGCTGCTCGCGCCCGGGGCACGTGCTTCTTCACCGTGCAGCCCGACCTGGCCGCCGACGCGCGCCGCTTCGACGTCTCCCCGGTCTGGCACTCCTGGGTAGGGCAGGCACCGGCGCTCGAGCTGCTCGGCGAGGTCGGCACGGCCGCGCTGCACGCGCACGCCGTGGGGCTCGCCAACCGGTTCCGCGCGGCCGTCGGCCTCGCGCCGGGGAACTCAGCGATCGTCAGCCTCGTCCCCGCGCCCGACGTCGCCCAGCGGCTGGAGCGGGCCGGGATTGTCGGAAGCGTACGGGCGGGCCGGCTCCGCCTCGCGTTCCACGTCAGCAACAGCGCCGACGACGCGGACCGCGCCGCCGAGGTCCTGGCGGGCTGCCTCTCCGAGTGAAACCGAACGGCCGCGCTCACCCGGCGGGGCGCAGGTGCGGGGCGACGTGCTCGGGCAGCACGCCGTAGCCCACGGCGAGGGCCGGCAGCGCCCGCAGGGGCGGCACTCGGGCGAGCAGGCGCACGGCGGCCGGCGCGTCGCCCCGGCGTACGCCGGAGATGGTGGGCTCGAGGAAGCGCTGCTGGACCGTCCGCTGCACCCGCTGCGTCACCGCGGTGGGGAGGAGGCGCCGGGCCTGCACCGCGGCGAGGTCCGAGGTGCGCACCCGCTTCTCGCGCAGCGGCACCGCGAGCCGGTTCGCGGCGGCCACGGCGTCCTGGATCGCGAGGTTGATCCTCACGCCGCCGACCGGTGACATCGCGTGCGCGGCGTCACCGATGCACAGCAGCCCGGGGCGCCACCAGCGGCGCAGCCGGTCGACGCGCACGTCGAGCAGCTTCACGTCGTCCCACGACGCGATGCCCTCGACCCGGTCGGCCAGGGCGGGGACGAGGTCGGCGACCGTACGGCGGAAGGCGTCCAGCCCCTGGGCGCGCAGCGCGCCGGCGCCGCCCTTCGGGACGACGAAGGCGATCTGCCAGTAGTCGCCGCGGTCGATGAAGGCGAGGAAGCGTCCGGAGGTGATCCGGCCAAACGCGCCGAGCGGCCCGTCGTCGGCGCGGCGGGGCAGGCGGAACCACGGCACGTCGATGGGCGCGCCGAACTCCCGCACCGTCAGCCCGGCGGCGCGGCGTACGACGCTCGTCCGCCCGTCGGCGGCCACGACGAGGTCGGCGAGCACGTCGTGCGCGGTGCCGTCGGGGTCGCGGTAGCGCACCCCCGCGATCCGCGAGCCCGCGCACAGCAGGCCGGTGACCTCCGCGCGGCGGCGCAGCGTGAAGCAGGGCGACTGCTCGGCGCGGTCGGTGAGGAAGTCGAGGAAGTCCCACTGGGGCAGGAAGACCATCGACGCGTACGGGCCGGGCAGCAGGGAGAAGTCGGCGACCGGATAGGCGCCGTCGTCGGCGACCAGGCTGAGCCGGGAGACGCGGCGCAGAGGCAGGCGGGCGAACTCCTCACCCAGCCCGAGCTCGTCGATCAGCCGCTGTGTCGACGGGTGGATCGTGTCGCCCCGGAAGTCGCGCAGGAAGTCGGCGTGCTTCTCGAGCACGAGGACGTCGACGCCGGCATGGGCGAGCAGCAGGCCCAGGACGGCGCCAGCGGGCCCGCAGCCGACGATGCAGCAGGTCACCTGCTCCATGCGGCGACGCTACCGAGTCTCCACGCTCTCGCGCGAGGGTCCGGCTGCCACTCGTCCTGGCCGCGTCAGGAAGCGGAGCATGCCCTGCGAGAGGGCGACGCCGGCGAGGACGACGAGCGCGCCGACCGGCTGGTTCCATGACAGCGACTCGCCCAGCACGGCGACGCCGAGGGCAGTCGAGACGAGCGGGATGACGTAGGTGATCGTGGAGGTGGTGGTCGCCCCGGCGACCCGGATCATGGAGTAGAAGACGAGATAGGCCAGGCCGGTGCCGAGCACGCCGAGGCCCAGCATGCTCAGCACGACCCGCGCTGGCAGCTGCGTCGGCACCGGACCGGCGACGGGCAGCACCAGCACCAGCAGCAGGCTGGCCAGCAGCAGCTGGGCCGTCGACAGGGAGAGGTCCGACTCGGCGCGGCCGCTGAGGTAGCGGCGGGTGTAGGGCCCCCCGAGGCCGTAGCAGGCCGCGGCGCCCAGACAGGCCGCGCTGCCGAGCAGGCTGGTGCCGCCCAGCCCCCGCCAGAACCCGAGGACCACCAGGACGCCGGCGAAGCCGACGAGCAGGCCGACGAGGCGCTGGCGGGTCGGCCGCTCCTCGGGCAGCGTGGCCATCGCGACGGCGAGGGTGAGCAGCGGCGTGGTCGCGTTGAAGATGCCGGCGAGCACCGAGGAGACGTACTGCTCCCCGTACGCGAACAGCGTGTACGGGGCCACGTTGTTCAGCAGGGCGGCCCCGGCGAGCAGCCCCCACAGCCGGCGGTCGCGGGGCAGCGCCGCGCGGCGGACGAGCAGCACCACGAGCAGCGCGGCCGCGCCGAGCACCATCCGGCCGAAGGCCACGTGCAGCGGGGCCAGCGCCTCCAGCGCGACCTTGATGAGGAGGAAGCTGCTGCCCCAGATCAGCGCGAGCAGCAGGAACTGCGCGGGCCAGCGCCTCACCACAGCCGAGTTCTCGACAAGGCGGCCTCGTGCGCCAGCAGGGCCCGCTTGGCGTCCAACCCGCCCGCGTAGCCGGTGAGCGCCCCGCTGCCCGCGACCACCCGGTGGCAGGGCACGACGATCGAGAGCGGGTTGCGCCCGTTCGCCGTCCCGACCGCGCGCGGGCTGCCACCGACGCGGCGCGCCAGCTCGCCGTAGCTGATCGTCTCGCCGTACGGGATGTCGCGCAGCGCCGCCCACACCCGGCGTTGGAACGCGGTGCCGGCGCCGGCGAGCGGCAGGTCGAACGTGGTGCGCTCCCCCGCGAAGTACGCCCGCAGCTGGTCGACCACCGTTGCGAACGCGGCGTCGTCGCGTCGCCAGGCCGGGTCGCGCAGGGGCGCGCCCTTGTGGTCGGGCAGGTAGACGCCGGTGAGCGCGATGTCGCCGTGCGAGTCGGGCTCGTCGCCGGCGAGCAGCAGCAGCTCGCCGACCGGGCTGGTCGTCGTGGTGTAGCGGTGCATGTCAGTCTCCCCAGAGATGGAGGGTGGCGTACGAACGCCAGGGACGCCAGCGCGCGTGGTCTGTCGTGTCGGCGCCGAGTGCGGTCAGCGCCCGCCGCACGGCGAGGTCGCCGATCAGGAGGACGTCGGGGTCGCCGAGCGCGCGCATCCGCACGTACGACGCTGTCCACGGGCCCAGGCCGGGCAGGGAAGCGCAGCGCGGCGTCGGTCGCGTCGCGGTCGGCGCCGGGGTCGAGGGGCAGGGAGCCGTCGGCGAGCCGGGCGGCGAGAGCGGTGAGCGCTCGGGCGCGCGACCCCGGCAGCGGCAGGTCGGCGGGGTCGGCGGCCGCGAGCGCGGAAGGCGTGGGGAAGCGGTGCGTCAGCCCCCCGTCGGGCGTGGCAAGCGGCTCGCCGAAGCGGGCCGCCAGCCGGCCGGCGAGCGTACGGGCACCGGCGACGGAGATCTGCTGGCCGAGCACGGCGCGGACGGCGAGCTCGGCGCCGTCAAC
>JALYMT010000173.1 GCA_030773555.1 Actinomycetota bacterium
GGCTCGCTAGGGTTCCCCGGGTGGCGAGAGCGACTCGACTGGCCGGGATGCTGACGGACGCGGCGTTGGGCCTGCCGGTGGCGGCGACCCCGTACACCGTCCAGCGCGACGTGGCCGTGCCGATGCCGGACGGCGGGTCGATCGTCGGCGACCTCTACCGCCCCGCCGCGGCGCGAGGTCCGCTCCCCGTGGTGCTCATCCGTACGCCGTACGGCCGAGCGGGACCGGGGGTGCAGGTGTTCACCGCGCCGCTGGCTCGGCGCGGCTTCCAGGTGTTCCTGCAGGCGACCCGCGGCACCTTCGGCTCGGGCGGGCACTTCCGGCCGTTCACGACGGAGCGGGCGGACGGGCTGGCCACGGTCGCGTGGCTGCGGGAGCAGCCGTGGTGCGACGGCCGCGTCGCCATGACCGGCGGGAGCTACTTCGGGCACACCCAGTGGGCGATCGCGCCGTACGTCGATCCGCCGCTGGTCGCGGTCTCGCCGCACATCACCGCGGCGCGGGCTACCACGGTGTTCTACGACCACGCCGTGCCGCAGATCCACACCGCGCTGACCTGGTCGGCCCTCATCGGGCGTCAGGAGCGCGGCGTCCTGGTCAGGTCCCTGCCGAACCGGCTGCTGATGGCTCGCGTCCGGCGCGCGCTGCACACGCTCCCGCTGCAGGCCGTCGACGTCAGCGTGGCCGGCGCGCCGGTGCCGTTCTGGCGCGACTTCATCGCGCACGCCGAGCCCGGCGACCCGTTCTGGTCCGAGGCGGACCACGACCAGGCCGACCTGCGGCGGATGCCGCCGGCGAATATGGTCACCGGCTGGTGGGACCTCTTCCTCGCGGGGCAGCTGGCCGACTATCGCGCCCTGCGGGCAGCGGGGGTCCCGGCGCGGATCGTGGTCGGGCCGTGGTTGCACGGCGAGCTGAGCGAGCTGAGGGAGAGCGTGCGCAGCGACGCGGCGTGGCTGGATCACCAGCTGCGCGGCGGGCCGGCTCCGCGAGGGGCCCCGGTGCGCGTCTTCCTGCAGCAGGCGAGGAGGTGGCTGGAATTCGACCAGTGGCCCCCCGCGGAAAGCCAGCCCGTGGCGCAGCACCTGCGGGCTGGTGGGGCCTTGACCGCCGATCCGGAGACCGGTGACGTCCAGCCCAGCCGCTTCACCTACGACCCGTCCGACCCGACCCCCACCGTGGGTGGGCCCCTGCTCCGGCCTCCCGGCAAGCAGGCCGACAACCGGCTCGTCGAGGAGCGCTCCGACGTCCTGGTCTTCACCGGACCGCCGCTGCCGGCACCACTCGACCTGGTGGGCCCGGTACGCGCCCGCGTGCACGTGCGTACCGAGCTGGAGCACGCCGACGTGTTCGTGCGCGTGTGCGACGTCGACCCCCGCGGCGTCTCGCGAAACGTGGTCGACGGGATCCGCCGACTGGACCCGCGTACGGTCCCGGCCGCCGACGTCGAGGTCGACGACAACGGCATCCTCGCCGTCGACGTCGAGCTGTTCCCGACGGCGTACCGCCTGCGGGTCGGGCACCGGGTGCGGGTGCAGGTCTGCGGCGGCGCGTTCCCGCGGTACGCGCGCAACTTCGGCACCGGGGAGCTGTTCAGCACGGCCACGACCGGGCGGACGTGTCGCTTCGAGGTGTTCCACGATCGCGCGCGCCCCTCGCGGGTCGTGCTGCCCGTACTGCCCGTGCTGCCCTCAGCTGGTGCCCGACGCTGAGGTGCTCCACGGCTTCGGCAGCGTCCTCGCCCACCCGGTCCGAGCGCCGTCGGTGACTGGTCTACCGTGCGTGGACGCAGGGGAGCAGCGTGGAGGGGGGCCGCCATGGCGAGGCTCGAGAGCCGACCGAACACCGCACTCCTCGTCGTCGACGTGCAGAACGGCGTCGTCGAGGGGGCGTACGAGCGCGACGCGGTCGTCGAGAACATCGGCAGCCTCGTCGACCAGGCGCGGCGGGAACGGATTCCCGTCGTCTGGGTCCAGCACTCCGACGAGCAGCTGGCGAGGGGCGGTGACGCCTGGCGGATCGTGCCCGAGCTCGCTCCAGGCGACGGCGAGCCGCTCGTCGAGAAGAACTACGGCGACTCCTTCGAGGACACCGCTCTCGAGACCGTCCTGTCGGATCTCGGAGTCGGGCGACTCGTCGTCGTCGGTGCGCAAACCGACGCGTGCATCCGCTCGACGCTCCACGGCGCGTTCGTCAGGGGGTACGACGCCACCCTGGTGAGCGACGCCCACACCACGGAGGACCAGACGGCATGGGGGGCGCCGCCGCCGGACCAGGTCATCGCGCACACGAACCTGTACTGGACCTACCAGGCGGCCCCGGGGCGGACGGCTGGGACGGTCGAGACCAAGGCCGTCGACTTCGGCGGCCCGTCCTGACATCAGTGCCGCGCGGCTCGGGACGCCTCCGGGCGGCAACGAGCAGCGGTGCACCCGGTGCCACCAGCGCTCGGCTGTTCGTCGTCGTGGGACTGCCCGGCGCCGGAAAGACGACGCTGGCCCGCTCGCTGGCCGAGCAGCACGCGGCGGTGCGCTTCAACCCGGACGAGTGGATGACCGACCTGGGCGTCGACCTGTTCGACGAGCAGTTCCGGGACCGCCTGGAGCGACGCATGGTCGCGCTCGCCGCCGAGCTGCTCGCCGACGGCGGGCGGGTCGTGATCGAGTTCGGGTCGTGGTCCCGCCGCGAGCGGGACCAGCTGCTGGCCCTCGGCCGCGACGCCGGCGCATCCGTGGAGCTGCACGTTTTGGACCCGGACGTCGAGGAGCTGTGGCGGCGTCTGTCGAGGCGAAACGACCAACCCGGCGAGACGCCCATTGGCCGGGCGACCCTCGAGGGCTACCTGCCCTCGTGGCAAGTCCCCGATCAGGCGGAGCTCGACCGGTACGACCCGCACCTGGAGAGCCAGCAACCCCGACGGTGTTCGATCCCTCCAGGTGCTGATCGGTGAGCCAGCGCCCTTTGCCGCCAGCGGCCGATGACCGAGGCCGCCCCTTGATGGAAGATCGACATCGACGTTCTGCGCTGGGACGCCGGCGCGGCGACTGCGAAACGTCGATGTCGATCGGGCGGCGGGCGGCTGGCGGCGGGGCGGGGGGGCGGGGAGCGGGGGTCGCGCCTCGGCCTCCGTCTCCCGCAGCTTCCGCTGCGATCGTGCGCCTTCGGGTCTCGTACGTGATCAGGGAGGTCCGTCCCTCCTCCTGGCGGACAGAACTCCCTGATCATGAGTCGGCGGCCGGCTAGCGGACGGCTCGGCTGTCCTGCTGACCTGGTTCGAGCAGCCGGAACCACTCCACGACGACGGGTTCGGCCTCGCGCAGCTCCCACTCCGGGTCCCCCGCCTCGACGCGCACCAGGTCGGCGACCTCGGCCCAGAAGGTGACGTGCGCCCGCCGCCAGCCCTCGGCGTCGGCGTAGTCCTCGCCTTCGTCCCTGGCCACCTGGTCGTCGACGAGGTGCAGGGGGATGATCGTCACGCGCGTGGTCTCCACTTGACCGTGGACCCGGCCGGCGGAGTCGACGAGGTCCAGCTGCTCACCCACCCGCGGGAGGGGGTCGCCCGCAGGTACTCCACGGCCAGCGAGGACGTCGCGGTCTTCTCCCCGCGCAGCACCGCCGCCAGCAGCCGGTCGCCCAGCCCGCCGTCGCGGTCGTACCCGAACCTCATGCTTCGCCGCATGCCTACGAGCTACCCGGCCGTCAGACGGTGACCCTGCCGTTGCGCCGCAGGGCCTCGAACAGCGCACGGGCGCGTTGCTCGTCCCAGAGGACGCTGGAGCCGAGGCTCGTGCGGTAGTCGGGGTCGGCGACCGGCACGGTGATCGTCACGCCGTCGCCGCCGGAGACCGCCCGCATCGCCCGCCCGGCGCGCGCCAGGTCGATCAGGCCGGTGTCCTCGTCGACGGTCAGGGCCTCGGTGCCCGAGAGGGCGAGCCGGGTCATCGCCACCGGGTTGAGCAGCGTCGCGGGCGTGGCCGCCCGGTCGGCCACGGCACCGAGGACCTGGCGCTGGCGCTCGACCCGGCCCAGGTCACCCTTCGGGTCGGAGTAGCGCGCGCGGACGTAGCCGAGCGCGGTGGGCCCGTCGAGCTCCTGGCAGCCGGTCGACACGTCGAGGCCGGCGCGACGATCGCGGATCGCCCGCGGGACACACAGGTCGACCCCGCCCAGCGCGTCGACGACGCCCACCACGCCGGCGAAGCCGACCTCCACGTAGTGGTCGAGCCGCAGCCCCGTGGCCTGCTCGACCGTGCGCGCGAGCAGCGGCCCGCCGCCGATCGCGTACGCCGCGTTGAGCTTGTCGCGGTGCGCGGGCCGGCGCTCGTACGCAGGGACGGTGACGTACGAGTCGCGGGGCAGGCTCACCAGCGTCGGCGCGCCGTCGGGCGGCACGTGCAGCAGCAGGATGGTGTCGGTGCGCTGACCCTCCGCGTTGCCGGTGCGCAGCCGCCGTCGCTCCTCGGCGTCGAGCCCCTCGCGGCTGTCGGATCCGACCAGCAGCCAGGTCGCGCCCGCGCTCGCGCCGGGGCGGCCGGCATAGTCCTGCAGGGCGTCGACCCGGTCGAGGCGGGAGAGCACGAGCCCGGCCAGGGCGGCGTAGAAGACGAGCACCAGCGCCAGCAGCGCGAGCACCAGCCGGACCAGCAGCAGTCCCGGCCTCCGCCGCCGGCCGCCTTCGCGGGGGGCCCGGCCGCGGCGCAGGGGCGAGAGCTCCGGAGGCAGCCCCTGCTGCGGGGGCGGGCCGGCGGGCGCCGTCGGCGAGCCGGCTGGTGCAACCGTCGGCAGCACGGCGGTCCGGTCGTCGTCCCAGCCGTACGCCTGCCGGGCCGAGGCCACCGGCTGCGTCGGCTCGTCGCCGTAGGTTCGGCCCTCCGGACGCCACTCGGTCATTCCTGCACGCTAACGCCTGCCTACGCTCAGCTGCGTGACCAGCGACGAGTTCGAGCCGAGGCCGACCTCGGCGAGCCGCACGACCCTCAGCTCGATCATGACGCTGCTCGACACCAACCTCCTCGGCACGGTGCACGGTGGCGTGATCATGAAAATGGTCGACAGCGTCGCCGGGGCGGTGGCGCAACGTCATGCCGCCGGGCCGGCCGTGACCGCGTCCATGGACGAGATGGTCTTCCTCGAGCCGGTGCGTGTCGGCGACCTCGTCCAGGCGCAGGCCCAGGTCAACTGGGCCGGGCGCACCTCGATGGAGGTCGGCGTACGGGTCGACGCCGAGCCGTGGAACGAGGCCGGCGGGCCCAGCAAGCACGTCGCGACGGCCTATCTGGTCTTCGTCGCGCTCGACACCGAGGGCAAGCCTCGCGCGGTGCCGCCGGTGCTGCCCGAGGAGCTCGAAGACCGGCGGCGCTACGCCGAGGCGGAAATCCGCCGCAGCTCGCGGCTGGCGCGCCGGGAGGCGATCCTGCGCTCGCGCGCGGACTGCCTGAACCGCTGACCCGGGCAGGCGGCACTTGCACCTTGGACTCGAAACGGAAAGACTATGGGTTGTGACCGCTGTCCGAATCGAGTCCGTTGTCGAGCCGTTCGTCTCCGACCCTGCTGCTGCCGTGAAGGGCGCACGGCTGGTGGCGAGAGCGGAGTTCCTGGGAATCCTGCCCGACGATCCGGCGGAGCGGCGGGAGCTCGGAAAGCCCTTGATCGAGGCCATTCTGCGGCGGCTGGCGTCCCACGGGGTCGCCGCCCGCGCAGAGCTGTTGACCCACACGGCGTGGTCGACGAACTACGATGCGCTCCTGGACGCGGCACTCGAGCAGACCGAGCACTCGCCGATGCCGCACCTGGCCTGGAACCCGTTGAGAGGAATTCTGGGGGAGGATCTGCTCGCCGACCTGCTGAACGTGTCGACGACCTCGCTGCGCCGCTATGCAGCAGGAGATCGTGGCACTCCGGAGGAGGTGGCTGGGCGACTCCACCTCCTGGTGTTGCTCGTCTCAGACCTAGCCGGTGGCTACAACGACTACGGCATCCGTCGCTGGTTCCTCCGGCCGCGGGCCGCGCTCGGCGATCTGACGCCGCGCGACGTGCTCAAGGCTGACGTCGAGAAGGCGCGATTCGACCCGACTTCCGCCGATGCTCGCCGCCTGCGGGTGTTGGCTGCCGGCCTGGCAGCGGGCAACGCCACGTGACCCACCCCCGATGACCGCCCTCGGCTTTCGTCATGGTGATCCTCGCTTCCCCTTCCTCTGGGAGTCAGCGCTGCAGCCACCCGGGCGCTGGCACGGCCCAGGGGAAGGGCCTGTGCACTACCTGGCCGACACACCAGACGGCGCCTGGGCGGAGTTCCTGCGCCACGAGGAGATCACCGACGCCGCCGACCTCGCTGGCGTCGTGCGACGCCTGTGGGCCGTAGAGCTGCCCCCCGATGTGACGAGCGCGGCCCACGTGCGGCTGGACGACTCGGTGGCCCGGGGCGATCCGGGCAGCTACCCGATCTGCCAGGCAGAAGCACGGGCACTGCGCGCGCAGGGCGCGACAGTGCTGCGCGCACCCTCGGCTGCCCTCGTCCCCGGCGGTGCGCGGGGGCAGGGAACTGCCGGGGGTCTGCGCGAGGCAGCTGATCGGGACGGTCTCGTCTGGGCTGTCGTCGGCACCCGGCCCTCGCTTCGCGGCTGGGCGGCAGTCGACGCCGGCGCTCCCACCTCCCGCGTGCTGGGCCTGGTGGCCCGCTTCCGACGGCCCGCTGACCCCGCAGCGGAAGCGGCGCAGGACCGCCGATCCGGTGAGGACCGCAGGTCGGGTCCCGACCGGCGGCGTGCCTCGGTCATCGATCTGCGATCCGGCGCTCCCGTCCAGCGGCCGCGCTCGGGGAAGGAGCGCCGGGCAGGGCGGGACCGGCGCCACTTTCCGCGCGGTTGACAGCCCTTCCCGTACGGGCCTACTGCTCGTAGGTCTCCAGGAAGCGGGCGATGCGCCCGACGGCGTCCTCGAGGTCCTCGGCGTGCGGCAGCGTCACGATGCGGAAATGGTCGGGACGCGGCCAGTTGAAACCGGTGCCCTGCACGACGAGCAGCTGCTCCTGGAGCAGCAGGTCGAGCACGAACCGCTGGTCGTCGGAGATCGGATAACGCTTGGGGTCGAGCCGGGGAAAGACGTAGAGCGCCCCTCGGGGCTTGACCGCGGAGACGCCCGGGATGTCGTTGAGCAGCTTCCAGGTGCAGTCGCGCTGCTCGAGCAGCCGGCCGCCGGGCAGCACCAGGTCGTTGATGCTCTGGTAGCCACCGAGGGCGGTTTGGATGGCGTGCTGCGCGGGGTGATTGGCGCACAGTCGCATGTTGGCGAGGATGTCGAGACCCTCGATGTAGCTCTGCGCGTGCTGCTTGGGCCCCGAGATCGCGAGCCAGCCGGCGCGAAATCCCGCGACCCGGTAGGCCTTCGACAGCCCGTTGAACGTGAGGCAGAGCAGGTCGGGAGCCACCGCCGCCGTCGAGACGTGCTCCGCGTCGTCGTACAGGATCTTGTCGTAGATCTCGTCGGAGAACAGCAGCAGGCCGTGCTGGCGGGCCAGCTCGGCCATCGCCTCGAGGACCTCTCGGGGATAGACCGCCCCGGTCGGGTTGTTCGGATTGATCACGACCAGGGCACGCGTGCTGCTGGTGATCTTCGAGGCCAGGTCGTCGAGGTCGGGCCACCAGTCCGCCTGCTCGTCGCACAGGTAGTGCACCGGCGTTCCGCCCGCCAGGCGTACGGCGGCCGTCCACAGCGGGTAGTCGGGCGCGGGGATCAGCACCTCGTCGCCGTTGTTCAGCAGCGCCTGCAGCGACATGACGATGAGCTCGGACACTCCGTTGCCGAGGTAGACGTCCTCGACGTCGACGCCCGGCACGTCCTTCTGCTGGTAGTACTGCGCGACCGCCCGGCGGGCGGAGAGCAGCCCCTTGGAGTCGGAGTAGCCCTGCGCGGTCGGCAGGTTGCGGATGATGTCGACGAGGATCTCCTCGGGCGCCTCGAACCCGAAGGGCGCAGGGTTGCCGATGTTGAGCCGCAGGATGCGGTGGCCCTCGGCCTCGAGGCGTTTGGCGTGCTCGAGTACCGGCCCGCGGATGTCGTAGCAGACGTCGGCGAGCTTGTTCGACTGGCTGATCTGCACCCGCCCAGTCTCCCACTGCCCGCCCAGCAGCCACCGGTTGGCACACCCCGGCGCCGATGGTTGATTGGGCAACCAGCAGGCGGGTAGGCGGAAAGCTTCGGCAATTCGGACCTGGAGAGTTCACATGGATCTCGGACTTCTCGTGCTGCGCGGCGCCGTCGGCCCGTTGATGGCTGCTCACGGCGCGGGCAAGCTCTTCGGCTGGTTCGGCGCCGGCTACGGCGTCGAGGGCACCGCGGGCTATCTCGAGAGCCTCGGCTTCCGGCCGGGCAAGCGCTACGCCCTCCTCGCCGGCGCCACCGAGCTCGTCGGCGGTGTCGGGCTGGCGCTGGGCTTGGCCACGCCGCTCGCGTCGGCGGCCACCATCGGGCAGATGGTCGCCGCCGCCCGCACTGCGCACGCCGGCAAGGGCCTGTGGGTGACCGACGGCGGCGCCGAGTACCCGCTCACCATCGCCGCGATCGCGGCGGCGCTCGGGCACACCGGGCCGGGCAAGTACTCCGTCGACGCCGCCCTGGGTCTCGACCGGCACGGCTTCCTGCCCGGTGCGGTTGCGCTGGCCCTGGGCCTGGGCACCGCGCAGGTGGTGCTCAGCAGCCGCACCACCGACACGCCGCCCGCGGTCGAGGCCGACCCCACGGCCAGCCCGGCGTCGGCGTCGGACTCGGCGGCCAGCATCGACGTCACCGGCACGCCGGCCGGCACGCTGGGAGCCGTTGGCTCCTGAGCTCCGCCGGGGCATGCTCTACGGTGGCGGGGCCATGCAGCTCCGCACGCCATCCCACGCCCCCGATGCTCCTGTCGCACCGGCGTGGCCACCGGTCTCGCTGGTCATGCCGGTGCTCAACGAGGGCGCCCACCTGCGCGAGGCCGTCGGGCAAATCCTCGCCCAGGACTATCCCGGCGAGCTCGAGGTCGTCCTCGCACTCGGGCCCTCGCGTGACGACACCGACGCCGTGGCCGGTCGACTGAGCGCTGCCGACCCGCGCGTACGCACCGTACGCAATCCCAGCGGCCGCACCCCCTCGGCCCTCAACGCCGCGGTTGCTGCCAGCCGGCACCCGATCGTCGCCCGGGTCGACGGGCACGCGATGATCCCCCGCGACTACCTGCGCTCCGCGGTGGAGGTGCTGCTCCAGACGGGCGCTGACAATGTCGGCGGCATCATGGCGGCCGAGGGCGACCGGCCCTTCTCGTGCGCCGTGGCCCGGGCGATGACCAGCCGGCTCGGCGTGGGCAGTGCCCGCTTCCACACCGGCGGCGAGGCGGGCCCGGCGCTGACCGTCTACCTCGGCGTCTTCCGCCGCAGCGCGCTCGAGCGGGCGGGCGGCTACGACGAGTCGTTCCTGCGCGCGCAGGACTGGGAGCTCAACCACCGCATCCGGGCCACCGGCGGCCTCGTCTACTTCACCCCCCGCCTGCGGGTGAGCTACCGGCCGCGCGCCTCGCTGCGCGCGCTGGCCCGCCAGTACTTCGACTACGGACGCTGGCGGCGCGCCGTGATGCGTCGGCACACCGAGACGGTGAGCCTGCGCTACCTCGCGCCGCCCGCCGCGCTGGTCGGCGTGACCGGGGGTACGGTCGCCGGCCTGCTCGGGCAGCGCAAGGCGTACGTCCTGCCCGCCGGCTACGCCGCCCTGGTGGCGGTTGGGGCCGCGGTCACCGGTCGCGACCTGCCCCCGCCGGCTCGTGCGCGCCTGCCGCTGGTCTACGCCACGATGCACCTCGCGTGGGGCCTCGGCTTCCTCACCAGCCCACCGAGACTGGGGCCTGTCCGTCGCGCCGCCCGAGCCCGCGTCGGCTGGCTGATCGCCGGCTTGTTGACGCGTCGCCTGCTGTAGGTGCAGCCTTAAGTGCGCGCGGGGCCGTTCCTCGGCGTGGAAGTTCCTGCGCCGGCTCGCCGTCGTCCCACGACAACCGCGCTGCCGGCCCGCGCGAAGTCCGCGCAGGCCCGACAAGAGCGGATGAGCAGAGGTGGATCGGTTCTTTCTTTCCTGGAAGGTCACGCCGGCCGGGCGTCAGCGTCGTCATCCCCGTCTACAACACGGGGCCCTACTACCTGGCGCCCTGCCTCGACTCGGTGCTCGCCCAGGACCTGCCGCCCGATGAGCTGGAGGTGGTGGCCGTCGACGACGGCTCCACCGACGGCAGCGGCGAGCTGCTCGACACGTACGCGGCGCGCCACCCCAAGCTGCGCGTGCTGCACCAGGAGAACTCGGGCTGGCCGGGCCGGCCCCGCAACGTCGGCGTGGCCGAGAGCAGGGGCACGTTCGTCTACTTCGTGGACGCCGACGACTACCTGGCACCGCAGGCCCTGCGGCGGATGTGGGAGTTCGCCATCGAGCACGCCAGCGACGTCCTCGTCCCCAGGGTCCTCGGGGTCGAGGGGCGTGGTTTCTCCCACGAGCCGTGGCGCACCACGCAGGTGGACGCCGATCTGACCCGGGCGTTCCTCACCCTCGCGCCGATGAAGATGTTCCGCCGGTCCTTCCTCGACCGGCAGGGGCTGCGCTTCCCCGAGGGCAAGGTGCGCCTCGAGGACGGCATCTTCCTGGCCGAGGCCTACCTGACCGCCGCGCGGGTCTCGATCCTCGGCGGCTACGACTTCTACTTCTAGCGCAAGCGCGCCGAAGGCGGCAACATCAGCGGCGAGCGCGCCGACCCCGACGGCTATGCCTCGTCGGTGGCCCGCATCCTGGAGCTCATCGCCGAGCACGGGCGAGCGCCCCGGCATCCCCCGGGGCTGGCCGCGGAGCTGACCCTGCTGATCTACCGCCGCAAGGGCCTCAAGTGGTTCGCTTCCCGCCGCTTCGAGCGCTACGACGAGGACTACCGCCGCGCCTGGGTGGCCGCCATGCAGGGCGTCGCGCTGCGCCTCGTCGACGAGTCGCTGGACGACCGGCTCGCCTTCCCGCAGCGGGTCCGCGCCCGGCTCGTCCGCCGCGGCGACCACGCACTCCTCGCCTTCGCGATGGCAAGCCGCGGCCGGGCCAAGCCGGTCGTGCACGTGCGGGACGGGCGGGTGCTGATGCCCCTGCCCGGGCTGCCCGACCGCGAGCCCCTCGACCTCACCCAGGACGCGGAGCCGGCCGGACGGGTCCGCCGGGTCACCGCCGTCGACGGCGGCTTCCGGCTGGAGCTGTCGGTGCGCCTGCGCGGGCTCAGAGCGTGTTGAGTAAGGCGGGGTTGTGGCCGCCGCAGCGGCGGTGGAGCCTGGGGCATGGCCCCTTCCCCGGTCAAGCGCCAGGCCTATCCCTTTGACCTGACCGACGCTCAGTGGGCGCTGATCGACCCGCTGGTTCCGGCC
>JALYMT010000174.1 GCA_030773555.1 Actinomycetota bacterium
CCGTCGGTGGCGAGCAGGTTCAGCCGGCCACCGCCGGCCGCGACCGCGACCCGTAGCGCCTCGGCGAGGCCGTCGCCGACCGAGGCTCCCCGGCACCAGGCGGCCAGTGCGAGCGCGAACAGCAGCGCGGAGTCGACGGGCGCCCGGCAGTCGGGGGCGTCGAGGCGGTCGAGGGCGCCGGCCGCCGCTCGCCGCAGGCGGACGGGGTCGGCGACGGCGCCGTTGTGGCTGAACAGCCACGGCCCGGCGGTGAAGGGCGCCGCGCAGGACTCGTCGACGGGATAGCCGACGGTGGCTGAGCGGACCGCGGCGAGGACGCAGACGGCGGAGACCGCCGGCGCCAGCGAGGCGAAGGAACGGTCCGACCAGATCGGCTGCGCGCGGCGGAAGCGCACCGGCGCGGGCAGCCCGGCGGCGTACCAGCCGGCGCCGAAGCCGTCGGCGTTGATGCGCCCGTAGCGCTGCCGGCGCGGCGCGGAGGCCTGCTCGACCAGCGAGTGCGGTGGGTCGAACAGCAGGGCCTGCAGGGTCGTCGGCGCTCCCAGGCGGGCGAGATGGCGGCACACGCAGCGATCAGCTCGCGCTGTCGTCGCGGGCGCACCGGAACCCGGCGAAGATCTGCCGGCGGATCGGCAGGTCCCAGTTGCGGAAGGTCGAGCGGCACGCCGAGGGGTGCGTCGCCCACGAGCCGCCCCGCAGGACCTTGTGCCCGGGGCCGAAGAAGACCTCGGAGTACTCGCGGTAGGGGAAGGGCCGGAAGCCCGGATAGCCGGTGAAGTCGCTCGCGGTCCACTCCCAGACGTCGCCGAGCAGCTGGCGGACGCCGTAGGCCGACGCCCCGGCCGGATAGGAGCCGACGGGCGCGGGGCGGTGCCGGCGCTGCCCGAGGTTGGCGTGCTCGGCGCCCGGCGGGCCGTCGCCCCAGGGGTGGCGGCGGGCCCGGTGGGCGTCGGGGTCCCACGACGCGGCCTTCTCCCACTCCGCCTCGGTGGGCAGGCGCCGGCCCGCGAAGCGGGCGTACGCGTCGGCCTCGTACCAGCAGACGTGCTGCACCGGCTCCTCGGCCGGCAGCGGTTCGACCCGCCCGAAGCGCCGCCGCAGCCACTGCCCGCCTTCTCGTCGCCAGAAGGCCGGCGCCCGCTTGCCCGAGGTGCAGCGCCACGACCAGCCGTCGGGATGCCACCACCGGGGGTCGTCGTAGCCGCCGGCCTCGACGAAGGAGGCGTACGCCGCGTTCGACACCGGCACGGTGTCGATCCAGTACGCGGGCAGGTCGACCCGGTGCGCGGGCCGCTCGTTGTCGTAGGCCCACGCCTCGGCGGAGGTGCCCATGAGGAACGGGCCGGCGGGCACGCGCACCTCCGCGGGTGGTATTGGTCCGGGGTCGGGGGGAGGCGCGTCGTCCGCGGGCAGCACCGGGGCCCCGCGGCGCAGCTGGTGGGTGGCCAGCATCGTCTCGTCGTGCTGGTGCTCGTGCTGCACGACCATGCCGTAGACGTAGCCACCGTCGAACAGCGGGGCGTCGGGGCGCAGGCGCACCTGCTCGAGGGCGTCGAGCACCTTGCGCCGCACCAGGGCGAGATAGCTCTCGGCCTCGGCAGGGGCCAACAGCGGCAGGCGCGGACGCTCCGCCCGCGGATGCTCGAACGCGTCGTACATGTCGTCGATCTCGGGGCGGACGAGCGCCTCGGCCCCGACGGTGGTCCGCAGCAGCCACAGCTCCTCGTAGTTGCCCACGTGGGCGAGGTCCCAGACCAGCGGCGACATCAGCCGGGAGTGCTGGGACGTGAGCTCCGGCTCGTCGAGGGCGCCGGTGGTGAGGGCGAGGCTGCGTCGGCGTACCTCCTCCAGCTCGGCGGCGATGCGCTCCTTGAGCGCGTCCTCGTCGAGCACCGCTCGCTCGGGTGCGGTCATGGCTGCTCCTTCCAGGGGGCGCCGGTGGCGAGGAGGTCGTCAGCGGGGCACCGACCGGCGTCGACGTAGCGCTCGGCGTACGCGGAGGTCGCCGCGACGAGAGCCGGGGGCGAGCCGAGCCGGGGGAGCGCGTCGAGGGCGGCGGTGAAACAGGCGCGGGCGGCGGCGTGCAGAGCGGGGTCGGTGAGGGCGTCGCGGGCGGCCTCGCGCCAGCGG
>JALYMT010000175.1 GCA_030773555.1 Actinomycetota bacterium
GCCCACTACCGCGCGAACGCCGCGGACGGCGCCGGGCTGCCGCTGGGCCGCCAGCCGAACGGGAGCACGCTGGTCGCGGTGCGCGCCACCCCCGAGAGCTGGCGGGCATGGCTGGCCGCCGAGGGCACCGAGCGGCGCGAGCTGGTCGACGATAACGGCCGGGTGACCGGGGAGAGCGTCACCTACCGCCACGCCGGCCGGCACACGCTGGTCACCTGGTCGGCGCCGCCGCTGCGCGCCCGGAGCGTGACCGCGTACGGGGCCGCCTTGATCTCCGAGGCCACCCGGGCGGTCGCCTCCCCCCGGCAGCAGCCGGTGCCGTCGTCTGGGGTGGGGCGTGGACCTGGCAGCTCGCCGCGGTGTGGGCCACCCCGGGCGTGCCAGACAGCACCGAGGACTGGCAGGTGGCCGGGCAGACGATCACCCGGCCCCGCTACCGGCCCGTGACGTTCCCGGTGAGCAAGCGCCTCGAGCACGGCGCGGAGCTGCTGGGCGCCGGCGTCGCCCCCTGGCATCTACGCCGCGACGACGGCTGGACGCTCGCCGCGGCGGGGATACCCGTCGTCGAGCCGCTGCCCGCCTGGCTGATCGTCGCTCTCGGCGGACGGGTGGGCCGACCGCTGCGGTTGAGCTAATGCCGAGTCGTTGCAGCGTACGGGGCCTAGGGCTGACGAAGCCCTCGGCTACTTCGCAGCCGGTCGCTCGGCGTTAGGGGCACACATAGGTACTCCCGTGCCCCCGATGCCGCAGTACCCCCACGGCACCTTGTGCAGATACTGCTGGTGGTAGTCCTCGGCGTAGTAGAACGGCCCGGCATCCCCGACCTCGCGCGTCTCCGTGGTGATGGCGCCGAAGCCGGCGCGCGCGAGCACGTCCGCGTACGCGGCCCGCGACTCCTCGACGAGCTTGCGCTGCTCCTCGCCCCGGTAGTAGACCGCCGAGCGGTACTGCGTGCCCACGTCGTTGCCCTGCCGGTTGCCCTGGGTGGGGTCGTGCGCCTCCCAGAAGACGCGGAGCAGGTCGCTAAAGGACACCTTCGTCGGGTCGAACACCACCCGGACCGCCTCGGTGTGCCCCGTGCGCCCGCTGCACACCTCCTCGTACGTGGGGTGCGGCGTGCTGCCCCCCTGGTAGCCGACCGCCGTCGAGACGACGCCCTCGGTCTGCCAGAAGATTCCTTCGGCTCCCCAGAAGCAGCCGAGGCCGAAGGAGACGACGTCCAGCCCGGGGGCGAGATCGCCCTCGAGTGGGGTGCCGAGCACGGCGTGCCGCTCCGACAGGGTGAACGGCCGGGCGGGGCGCCCCGGCAGAGCCTCGTCGGGAGTGGGCAGCGAGTTCTTCAGCCGGGAGAAGATCATGCCCTTGTCAACGGCCGGCCCGTCGCCCAGATTCCTCGTCATGCTCGACCTCCCCGGAACCGACCTTCGGGTGCCCGACCTGCCAGCCGCGGTCGAGGATCTCCTCGCGCCCGCCCTCGCGGTCTACGCGGGCACGCCCCCGGTGGTCTCCGTGCTGCTCGCCGCGGCCGACGGCGCCGTCCTGCTGGACCGCGACGCCCGGCGGCGACACTCCTCGGCCTCGCTGCTGAAGCTGCCCGTCGCCCTCACCGTCGCCCGGCTCGTCGACGCCGGCCGCGTCGGCCTCAACACCGAGCTGGCGCTGCACAACTCCTTCCCCTCGGTCGCCGGTGGCTCGTTCCGGTGTGATCCGCGCGAGGACGCCGACCCCGCCCTGTACGCCCGCCTCGGCGCCTCGGCTCCGGTGCGCGAACTGCTGCACCGGATGCTCGCCTGGTCCAGCGACCTGGCGACCAACGTGCTGCTCGGCGTGACCGCTCCCAGCGAGGTCACCGCCACCGCCACCGAGCTGGGCGCCGAGGACGTGTGCATCTCCCGCTACATCTGCGACGTCGCCGGGCTCGCCCTCGGCGCGCCCAACGAGCTGAGTGCCACCGACGCCGCCCGGCTGCTGCTGGCCCTGCACGGCGGGCGCGCCGCCCGGCCCGAGACCGGCGCGCTGCTGCTGGCCGCCCTCCAAGACCAGCGCTTCGGCACCGAGATCCCCCTCGGACTGCCACCCGGCACCCCGGTCGCCCACAAGACCGGCTGGACCTCCGAGGTGCTGCACGACGCCGCGCTGGTCCTGCCGGCCGACGCCGCGCCCTACGTGCTCGCGGTGCTCACCTCCGGCTTCGCCGACCAGCCCACCGCCCGCCGACTTCTCCGCGGCATCGCCGCCCTGAGTCACCGGGCGGTCGGCAACGCGTGACCCCGTTTTTGGGGGATCGCGAATCGAGTGACTCCACTGCGCGTGGAGATTTCCACTCCGAGTGGAGTCACTCGATTTACCACCCCGCCCGAAGCGCGGGTTGTCCACAGCCGGGGGCCGTCCCCAGATCGGCGCGCAGGCAGCAGGCGGGGTTGCGGTGGGCGAGGCTCGTCGCGTGCGCAGCATCGACCCCTTGGCCCTGGACCCCGCGCGGCTGCTCAAGGCCGCCCGCTACCGCTCGGACCTGACGCAGGAGGAGCTCGCGGTGCGGGCCGGCGTGGCCGACAGCAGCATCTCCGCGTTCGAGAAGGGGCGGCGGACGCCCTCGCTGCCCATGCTGGTGCGCCTGCTGGCGGCGGCGGGCTGGCAGCTGCGGATCGAGCTCGAGCCGGTGTGGGAGGGGGTGGACGCCGCCATCGACGAGCTGGCGGCGCTGCCGCCGGAGGAACGGTGGGGCCGGCTGGCGGTCGACCTGCCCGCCCTCGTGCGACGGCTGCAGTGGGTGCCCTGCGTGGTGCAGGACGCGGCGGCGGCCTTTGTGCACGGGGCTCCCGTGCCCGTGGAGGTGCTCGAGGTGGCCGCCACCCGGGACGAGGGGCTGGCGGCGATCTACCGCATGCTGGTGCCCCCCCAGGCGCTGATGCTCCCGCACGTCGACGACGAGGAGTGGGAGTGGATCCTGCCCGGAGCGGGGCGGTTGCGCGTGCGGGTCGTGGAGCAGCTCCCGCCCGCGGTGCGGATGCTGGTGGACGAGGTGCCGGTCGCGGTGCTGGCCCTGCCCGAGGTGGTGCTCGGCGGCGGCGACACCCCGGTTGACCGCAGCGTGCGGATGCTGGAGCGGCTGCGGGCCCGGTTAGCCTCGGGGGCATGAGCGCGCAGCAGGGCTTCGAGACCCTCGCGATCCACGCCGGCCAGGAGCCCGACGCGGCCACGGGCGCCGTCGTACCGCCGATCGTGCAGGCGTCGACGTACAAGCAGGACGGCGTGGGCGGGCTGCGCGGCGGCTACGAGTACAGCCGCAGCGCCAATCCGACCCGGACCGCACTGGAGGAGTGCCTGGCCGCGCTCGAGGTCGGCCGGCGGGGGCTGGCCTTTGCCTCGGGGCTGGCCGCGGAGGACACCCTGCTGCGGACGGTCTGCCGGCCCGGGGACCACGTGGTCACCCCGAACGACGCGTACGGGGGGACCTACCGGCTGTTCGCGAAGGTGCAGGCGAACTGGGGGCTGGCCTACGACCCCGTCGACCTGCGCGACCTGGACGCCGTCCGCGCGGCGCTGCGGCCGGGGCAGACGAAGGTCGTCTGGATCGAGACGCCCACCAACCCGCTGCTGAACGTGGCCGACATCGCCGCCATCGCGGGCCTCGCCCGGGAGCACGACGTGCTGGTCGTGGTGGACAACACGTTCGCCTCGCCCTACCTCCAGCAGCCGCTGACCCTCGGCGCCGACGTCGTGGTGCATTCCACGACGAAGTACCTCGGGGGGCACTCCGACGTCGTCGGTGGCGCGCTGGTCGCCGCGGACGCGGAGCTCGGGGAGCGGCTGGCCTTTTCGCAGAACGCGATGGGCGCGGTGGCGGGGCCCTTCGACAGCTGGCTGGTGCTGCGGGGGATCAAGAGCCTGGGGGTGCGGATGGACCGCCACTGCACCAACGCCGAGCGGATCGTCGAGGCGCTGCAGGCGCATCCCAGAGTCGCCGAGGTGCTCTATCCGGGACTGCCCGGCCAGGCCGGCGCCGAGGTCGCGGCCAAGCAGATGAAGGCGTTCGGCGGCATGGTCTCGTTCCGGGTGAGGGGCGGCGAGGAGGAGGCGGTCGCGGTGTGCGGCCGGGCCCGGCTGTTCACGCTCGCCGAGTCCCTCGGCGGGGTTGAGTCGCTCATCGAGCATCCGGGGCGCATGACCCACGCGAGCGCCGCCGGCAGCCCCCTGGAGGTGCCGGCCGACCTGGTGCGCCTGTCGGTGGGGATTGAGTCCGTGGACGATCTGCTGGCCGATCTCGCGCAGGCGCTCGGCTGAGCAGGGGGCGCGCCGCCTGCGTCGACGTCGGGTCAACGTTCACCAAGGGCGCGCTGGTCGAGCTCCCGAGCGGGCGGCTGCTGGGCACGGCGGCGCATCCCACGACCGCGGGCGGCGACGTACTCCGGGGCCTCGACGCGGTGCTGGCCGAGCTGGGGGCCACCGGCGGCGACGAGGTCCTCGTCTGCTCCAGCGCGGGCGGCGGGCTGCGGCTGGCGGTGGTGGGCAACGAGCGGGCCATCACCGCGGAGGCCGGGCGTCGGGTGGGGCTCTCGGCGGGTGCCCGGGTCGTGCACGTGTCGGCCGGCCCCCTCGACGACGGCGGGGTCGAGCGGCTGCTGGACGACCGGCCGGACGTGGTGCTGCTGGTGGGCGGCACGGACGGCGGCAACGCCGAGGTCCTCCTGCACAACGCGGCGGCCCTCGGCCGCTCCCGGCTACGCGCGCCGGTGGTCGTGGCCGGCAACGTCAAGGCCCGCGACGAGGTCGCGCGGCTGCTGGGCCGCGGTGGCCACCGGAGCGTCCCCGTGGCCAACGTGCTGCCGTGCATCGGCGTGCTCGACCCGGAGCCCGCCAGGAGTGCGATCCGCGCGGTCTTCGTGCAGCACGTGATCGGCGGCAAGGGCTTGTCGCCGGATCCGCGCTTCGCCGGCCTGGTCCGCGCGGCCACACCCGACGCCGTGCTGACCGGCGTCGAGCTGCTGGCCGACGCCACCGGGGACGTCATCGTGGTCGACGTCGGCGGCGCGACGACCGACGTCTACTCCGCGGTCACGCCCGATCCGGAGGAGGCGGTCCTGCGCCGCGAGGTCGTCGAGGTGCTCTGGCGGGGCCGCACCGTCGAAGGTGACCTCGGGCTGCGCTGGAACGCCGTCGGCGTGCTGGCCGCCGCGTCGCAGGAGCGGCTGCTCGCGCCCGGGGAGGAGCCGGTGCTGCGCCCGGCTGCCGAGCGCCGGGCTGCGGAGCCGGCGTACCTGCCGGACTCCGAGGGTGAGCGCGCGGTCGACGTCCGGC
>JALYMT010000176.1 GCA_030773555.1 Actinomycetota bacterium
GCCGTGGCGATCGGCCTCGCCGCCGAGCATCCGCCCGCCGCGCTGGTGCTGCGCTCGCCGTTCGCCTCGCTGGCCGACGTGGGACGGCTGCACTACCCGTACCTGCCCGTCCGCTCGCTGCTCGAGGACCGGTACGACTCTGTGGGACGCATCGCCGCCGTGGCCTCCCCGCTGCTCGTGGTCGCCGGCGGCGCCGACCGCATCATCCCCGTGCAGCAAAGCCGGCAGCTGTACGACGCCGCGCGCGAGCCCAAGCGCTACCTGGAGATCCCCGGCGCCGACCACAACGACGCGGTGCTGCTCGCCGGCGACCACGTCGTCCACGAGATTCTCGCGTTCGTCCGCGAGCTCCCGCGGGGGTGACCCGTCGGGGTCATCCGCGCGGGACGGCGGTCAGGCGGCGACTCGCTGCCTCGTCCAGGTGGCCAGCCAGGCGGCGAGTTCGTCCGCCTCGGGAGCCGTGGCACCGGCCACGATCGTGGTGGCCTCGTGCCACCGGTCGAAGGCCGCGTCCCGGTCACCGGAGAGGAACAGGGCCAGGCCCAGTACGGCCAGGACCTTCGCCTCGGAGATCCCGTCCTCGAGCGGGGTGCGGCACTCCTGGAACAGGGCGAGGCCCTGCTCGAGGTGCGCGCGCGCCTCCGGCAGCTCGCCGCGCTGCAGGGCGGTGAGACCCAGTTGGTGCAGTGCCTCGGCTGCCCCGCGCCGGTCTCCGACCTGCCCGCAGAGCTTCGCGCTGGTCCGGTAGCAACCGCGCGCCTCGTCCCAGCGGTGCTGCGACAGACGCACCCGGCCGAGGCCGTGCAGGGCGCGTCCGGCGTCCTTGTCGTCGCCGAGCGCGCGCAGCGCCTCCGCGCTCTGCGCGTACAGCTCACCCGCGAGGTCCCAGCGACCCTGGTCCTCGGCGACGGTGGCGAGGTTGTGCTGCACGTGGGCGAGCTCCTGCTCGGCCCCGAGCTCGCGCAGCGTGCGCTGGCAGCTGTCGAGCAGGGCAGCCGCGTCGTCGTGCCGACCCTGGTCCTGGTGCAGGTTCGCCGCGTTGAGCTGGGCCTGCGCCGCGCCGCGACGGTCTCCCAGCTCGCCGAGGATCTCGGCGGCACGCGCGAAGCACTCGGCGGCCTCGCCCAGGCGACCCTGCAGGTGCTGCACCCGGCCCAGGTTGACCAGGACGCGGGCGCCGGCGTGCCGGTCCCCGAGCTCCTCCAGCGCGGCGTGGCTCTGCGCATAAAAGGCAGCGGCGTCCTGCACGCGGCCCTGGTCCTCGTACATCGCGGCCACGTTGTTGAGGCAGCGGGCGGCAGCGCCGCGGTCCCCGAGCCAGCGCAGCAGGGTGTGACACTCGCGATAGCAGCCGATCGCCGCGTCCCGGCACCCGCTGCGCCGGCAGGCGTCGCCGACCTGGTGCAGGGCCTGCGCGACCGCCCGCGGCGCAGAGCCGTCGCCCCGCTGGCCAGAGCCCTGCGCCGCCGGCCTGGCGGGCCGGCCCCGGACCAGGGCGGTCAACTGATCCCGGAAGTGCTGATCCCGCTCGGCTCGGGCGCGCAGGTCTCCGGCGAGGTCGACGAAGATCGTGTCCACCGGTTGCCCTCGCCCCAGCAGCGCGTCGACGTCCCGGTGGAGCGCGCCGTGGGCGAGCCGGCGCAGGTCTCCGGTCACCCGCGCGATCGCTTCCCCCTCCGCGGGCGGCGCCTGGGGTCGTACCAGCAGGGCGGCGGCCCCGCTGGTCACCGTCGCCAGCTCCATCGCTACCTCCGGGTCCCTGGGCCGCCGTGGACTTCCTGTTCTACGTCGTGCGGAGGCGGACGGACTAGACACGGTACGTGAACAGCCGGTGACGGTCACGTTCCCGGCGCGTCGTCGGACATCCAGCAATGCGGCAGGCGGCAGCCGATTGGCTCTAGGGTCCCCGGAGAGCTCGGCGTGAGCTCGGGACACGTCCGGGATCCGAGGGGACCGGGGGCGATCTCCGGAATGTGGATGAGCAGGCATGGCGTCGGGGGGGCTCGCGAGGTGACGTCTTTCGCGCTGGACACGACGCTGCGGCTCGGCGCCCAGCGGGTGCGGGTCCAGGTGCGTGGTGAGGGCCCTCCGCTGCTGCTGCTGAACGGTGTCGGCTCTCCGCTGGAGGTCTGGCAGCCGCTGGTGCAGGCACTCCACGGGATGCAGACGGTGGCCTTCGATGCGCCCGGCAGCGGCGGGTCGGCCGCTCCGAACTTCCCCCTCTCCATCGGCGGCCACGCCCGCTTGGCGCTGCGGCTCCTGGACGCGCTGGGCTACCAGCAGGTCTCCGTGCTCGGGTTCTCCCTCGGCGGCATGGTCGCGCAGGAGCTGGCACACCGGGCACGCCGGCGAGTCGACCGGCTGGTCCTCGCGTCCACCTCGGTGGGATGGGGAGCAGTCCCGGGCAGCCCAGCTGCGCTGCTCGCGATCAGCAACCCGCAGGGCTACTACTCGCGAGCACTCTTCACGATCGCCGAGTCCGGCGACGGGGACGGAACGCAACACCAGGACGGCGGCTCCGACGGCCGCGAGGACGACACCTTCCGTACGGGACCGCGCCAGGCCCGGCGTCCCCGCTCGCTCGACTCCCGCGGCCACCTCTACCAGCTCTGGGCCGCCACCACGTGGTCCAGCCTGCCGTGGCTGGCGCGAATTCCGCAGCCCACGCTGGTGCTCACCGGTGACGCCGATGACCTCGTCCCCGCGGTCAACTCGCAGATCCTCGCGAACCTGCTGCCCTCGGCTCGCCTCCACGTGGTGCGTGGGGGAGGTCATCTCGCGCTGCTCCAGCACGCGGCCGAACTCGCCCCGCTGCTGACGAGCTTCCTCCGGGAATTTCCATCGCCGACAGGGCAGGACCGGGAATAGCCGTTCCCTCTGCGGGTCTTCTTCCTGCACCTCCAATTCCACGTCGACGGTCACTGCTCATGACAGAGGCGCTCTCACCCCGTCCGCACGAGCGTCGTTTTTCAGGTCCGACTCGAGGAACCGTGGCGATGACCTTCCCCTTCTCCGCCGCCGAGGGCGCCGCCCGCTACGCGCGGCACGCTGCTACCTACGACCGGGACACCGCGCAGTTCAACGACTTCCGCGACGAGGCGGTGCAGGCCCTGGACTTGCAGCCCGGGCAGAGCGTGTCGACGTGGGCTGCGGGACCGGGCTGTCCCTGCCCGCCATCCAGCGCGCGATCGGCCCGTCCGGCACCGCCATCGCCCTCGAGCCCTGCCCGCAGATGCTGGCGCAGGCGATGCGGCGCGCGGGCGAGCACGGGTGGTCGAACGTGATCCCGATCAACGCCACGGCGGAGGACGCCGATCTTCCCGGGCCCGTCGACGCGGTGCTGTTCTGCGCCACCCACGACGTGCTGCGCTCGCGCCGCGCGCTGGCCGCCGTGTTCGCGCACCTGCGCCTTGGCGGGCGGTGGCGGCCACCGGGGGCAAGTAGGTCCTGCCCTGGACCTCGCCGCTGAACGTCGTCGTCGCCGGGCTGCACGCCCCGTACGTCCGCAGCTTCGAAGGCTTCGACCGCCCGTGGAGCCACCTGTACGCGTACTCCCGCGACCTGCACGTCCGCTACCTGGCCTGGGGAACGGGCTATCTCGCGACCGGTACGCACACCCCCGCGACCGATTCCCAGTCGCCGTACGAGGTGGATGACCGTGGCTGAGCCCAACGAGCCCACCGACGCCGCCGGGAGCGCCGGCGTCATCGAGGAGATGCTCCGCAACTACGCCCGCGCCCAGGAGCGCAGCCTGGGCGCCACGACCGACTGGTCGGCGAGCATCGTGGGCGCGGTGACCGAGCAGGCCACTAGCTACACCGCACTGCTGCGCTCGGTGCAGTCCTCGCTCACCGCGATGGAGCAGGCGCTCGAGAGCCAGGCCGCCACCAACCGCGCGCTCAAGGAGAGCCTGGACGCGGCCCGAGAGGTGATCACGAGTGCCTCCGCCGCCCAGGAGCGGCAGGTCCGGCTCGCGAACGAGCTCCTCGCCCAGACGCTGGGAACCTTCGAGTCGCAGCTCGAGGCGCTGCGCAGCCAGGTGCAGAGCGGCGCGCGGCTGCTGACCGG
>JALYMT010000177.1 GCA_030773555.1 Actinomycetota bacterium
GTCGTGCCGCGGCCCACGGCGCGACCGCCGGAGCATAGGCGAGCGGGCAGGGCGGCCAGGCGCAGGAGCTGGACCCCGCGGCGGCCGCCACCGCCCAGGCCGCTGCGGAAGCCGACCAGGCGCTGCGCACGCTGTGGGCCGACTTCAAGGCGGGCGGGAGCTCGGAGCTGCGCGAGCGGCTGATCCTGCATTACTCCCCCCTGGTCAAGTACGTCGCCGGCCGGGTGGGGGTGGGCCTGCCGCCCAACATCGAGCAGGCCGACCTCGTCTCGTACGGCATCTTCGGTCTGATCGACGCCATCGAGAAGTTCGACCTGGAACGGGCGATCAAGTTCGAGACGTACGCGATCAGCCGCATCCGCGGCGCGATCATCGACGAGCTGCGCGCCATCGACTGGATTCCGCGCTCCGTGCGGCACAAGGCGCGTGAGGTCGAGAAGGCCTACGCCGCCCTGGAGGCGCAGCTGCACCGCAGTCCCAGCGAGACCGAGGTGGCCGCCGAGCTCGGCGTCAGCATGGCGGATCTGCGGGCGATCTTCAGTCAGGTGTCCTTCGTCAACGTGGTCGCGCTCGACGAGCTGCTCAGCGTGGGAGGGGAGAAGGGCGACAAGCTCAGCCTGGTCGACACCCTCGAGGACACCAAGGCCGAGGACCCGGTGCTCGCCTTCGAGTCCCAGGAGACGAAGTATCTGCTGGCGCGCTCGATCAACACGCTGCCCGAGCGCGAGAAGATCGTGGTCACGCTCTACTACTACGAGGGGCTGACCCTCGCCGAGATCGGCCAGGTCCTCGGGGTGACCGAGAGCCGCATCTGCCAGATGCACACCAAGGCCGTCCTGCAGCTGCGCGCGAAGCTCGTCGACTCCCGCGACTGAGCGGGCGCCCGGCCGGCTCGTCGCCGGCCCGGGCTGGGATGGAGCGGCGCCCGCCCGGGGCGCTCAGTGGGCGCGGGTGGCCGCGGTGATCTCCGCGGACGTGGGCCAGGAACTCGGGCGGCAGCCCTGCAACGACTTGCTCTGCTGCTGCATCACGGGCGCCGCCCGGCCAGTACCCGAGCAGTAGCCGTGACCGAGCCCGAGCCAGTGGCCGGTCTCGTGGTTGAGCACCATCTGTCGGTAGGCGGTCAGGCCGGCCTGCCAGTGCGCCACGCCGTACCGCCACCGGTTCTGGTTGATGATCACGTTGCGCCCCACCCGGCAGGAGTACGTGACCGAGCACGCCGAGGAGTAGCGCGGAACCCGGGAGGACTCTGCGAGCACAACCGTGAAGGTGCTGGCACTCGACGCGGGCACCCGCCGGAACGTCACCCCCGCCCGGCGCCAGCCACGGGGGTCGGCGTAGGTCTGGGCGACGAGGCGCTCGAACGCGGCCTTGTCGGCAGTGATCGCGCCCACGTAGACGACCTTGTAGGTGTAGGTCGCGTGCGCCGCCGCCGGCGCGGTTCCGGCTCCCGGTGCCAGCGTCGCTGCCACGCTGCCGACGACCGCCGCCACCACTGCCCTGACCCGCATCCTCACCACGACCACCCTTCGGACGTCCGGACGCCACGCCGCTCGTCGGCCGTGGTCTCGTCCCGCCGTCCGTCCTCTCGGCAGTTCCTCCGCTTCCCTGGAGTGCCTACGCCGCCAGCTGTCGGCCCAGCCAGCTACCGGCCGCTGCCATCGCCGCGCTGCCGCGGACCGCGAAGCCGGCTGCCGCCGGGGGACTCGCCGGAGCGCCGGCCGGGGTGGCCGGACTGCCCTCGCCGCTCCAGAGCGGCAGCAGTCGCGGGGGCCCGGCGCCCAGCAGCAGCAGGGGGTCGAGGTACTCCGTGCCGCGGCGCGCTCCCCAGTGCAGGCAGGCTCGGGGTGCGCAGTGGCTGCCGGCAGCGGCCAGCTGTCCGAGCACGTCTCCGCTCGCGACCCGCGCCCCCGCCCGGACGGCGGGGACGACTGGCTCGTACGTCGTGCGCAGCTCGCCATGAGCCACGGAGACCACGGGTCGGCCGGCGACCAGGCCCGCGAAGACGACGGTGCCCCCGCCGGCGGCCCGTACGTCGGCTCCCACGGGCGCCACCAGGTCGACCCCGCGGTGCCCGGCCGCCCAGCGGTGCGCGGGCGCCTCGAACGCCCGACCGAGCACCGGCGGGGGCGGCACCGGCCAGCCCCACCCGCCCTCCTGGGCTCCCGCCGGCGAGCCCGCGAGCACGCACACCCCGGCCAGGGCAGCGGCCGATCCGGCGCGCAGGAGTGCACGAACTGGCATGGGTCCGACCCTGGCCCCGTACCGAGGTCGGCGACAGGGCCGGGAGCGCAGCTGTGGAGGACCGACCCGAAGTCCGTCCCTGGGGGCGAGGGAGAAGACCGGCGTGGGGGGCCCACTAGACTCAGGACCACGGCTCGCTCCAGCGAGCCGATTTCGCTCGCCCCGCCCGCGGTTCGTCGCGGCGGTGCCGCTCGGTCCACCCGTCCCCGGCGGGTGGTTGGGGCACCGGGGGTGACAGGGCGCCGGCAACCTGCCGAGCGCACCGCAACCGAGAGTGCGCCAGGAGCAACGGCGCGCGGACCAAGGAGGGACGACGATGGCCGTCGTCACGATGCGCCAGCTCCTCGAGAGCGGCGTGCACTTCGGGCACCAGACCCGGCGCTGGAATCCGAAGATGAAGCGCTTCATCTTCACCGAGCGCAACGGCATCTACATCATCGACCTGCGCCAGTCGCTGAACTACATCAACCGTGCCTACGACTTCGTCAAGGAGACCGTCGCGCACGGCGGCAGCGTGCTGTTCGTCGGCACGAAGAAGCAGGCCCAGGAGGCGATCGCCGCCCAGGCGACCCGCGTCGGCATGCCCTACGTCAACCAGCGCTGGCTGGGCGGGATGCTCACCAACTTCTCCACCGTGCACAAGCGCCTCCAGCGCCTCAAGGAGCTCGAGGAGATCGACTTCGACGACGTCGCCGGCTCCGGCATGACGAAGAAGGAGCTGCTCGTCCTGCAGCGCGAGAAGGACAAGCTCGACAAGACCCTCGGCGGCATCCGCGACATGTCGCGGGTGCCCAGCGCGGTCTGGGTCGTCGACACGAAGAAGGAGCACATCGCCGTCGGCGAGGCCCGCAAGCTGGGCATCCCGGTCATCGCGATCCTCGACACCAACTGCGACCCCGACGAGGTCGACTACAAGATCCCCGGCAACGACGACGCGATCCGCGCGGTCGCCCTGCTCACCCGGGTGGTGGCTGACGCCGCCGCCGACGGGCTGCGCACCCGCGCCGGGGCCGGTCGTGGCGGCGACGGCGCCACTGCCGACATCGGCGGCGACGAGCCCCTCTCGGAGTGGGAGCAGGAGCTGCTCCAGGGGTCGGCCCGGACCGAGGGCGACGCGGTGGCCGACGCCGGGGCGGCGGAGCAGCCCGGCGGTATGGGCGGCGGCGCGATGCTGACCGAGCTGGCCGAGCCCGTGGGGGCGCAGGTCGGCGAGCCCACCCGACAGGCGACCGAGCCGGCCGCCCAGAGCTGACGCTGCGCGAGCGGCCGGACGACGAGACGAGGACAGGACGAACATGGCGAACATTCCCGCCACCGAGGTCAAGCGGCTCCGCGAGGCGACCGGCGCCGGCATGATGGACGCCAAGCGCGCCCTCGAGGAGGCCGGCGGCGACTTCGACCAGGCCATCGAGGCGCTGCGCATCAAGGGCGCCACCAAGGCCGCGAAGCGGGGCGCGGAGCGCACCGCGGGCAACGGTCTGGTGGCCGCAACCGAGGGGGCGATGGTCGAGCTGAACTGCGAGACCGACTTCGTCGCCAAGAACGAGCAGTTCCAGCAGCTCGCGACCGACATCGTGGCGCACGCCGCCAAGACCCGTCCGGCCGACACCGAGGCGCTGCTCGCGGAGAAGCTCGCCGACGGGCGCACCGTGCAGGAGAACATCGACTCGGTCGCCGCCGTGATCGGCGAGAAGCTGCAGCTGGGCCGGCTGGTCGTGCTCGGCGAGCCGGTGGCGGCGTACATGCACCGGCGCAGCTCCGACCTGCCGCCCCAGGTCGGCGTGCTCGTCGAATTCGACGGCGACGACCTCGACGCGGCCCGCGGCGCGGCGATGCACATCGCGGCGATGCGCCCGCAGTACATCCGCCGCGAGGACGTGCCCGCCGACGTGGTCGAGAACGAGCGGCGCATCGCCGAGGCCACCGCGCGCGAGGAGGGCAAGCCCGAGCAGGCGCTGCCGAAGATCGTCGAGGGACGGGTCAACGGCTTCTTCAAAGACGTCGTGCTGCTCGAGCAGCCCGCCGTGCAGGACAACAAGAAGACGGTCAAGCAGCTGCTCCAGGAGCGCGGCGTCGACGTGCGCGGCTTCGCGCGCTTCGAGATCGGCGGCTGACCGGGCATCCGGAGCCGCAGCAGCACCGTCGGACGTCGCGCGAAGGGTCGGAGCCGTGGAGGGCACAGTGGAGACGTCCGCGGCACCGACCCCGAGCGCGCTGCGGGCCGTGCAGGCGGAGCCGGCGCCCGCCGCCACCGGAGGCACCGGCCCGTACTCCCGGGTGCTGCTCAAACTCGGCGGCGAGATGTTCGGCGGCGGCGGTCTCGGCGTCGACCCCGACGTGGTGGCCAGCATCGCCCGGCAGATCGCCGACGTGGTGGCCACCGGGGTGCAGGTCGCGGTGGTCATCGGCGGGGGCAACTTCTTCCGGGGTCAGCAGCTGCAGCAGCGGGGCATGGACCGGGCCCGCGCCGACTACATGGGCATGCTCGGCACCGTGATGAACTGCCTGGCCCTGCAGGACTTCCTCGAGAAGATCGGCCTCGACACCCGCGTGCAGACGGCGATCACCATGGGACAGGTGGCCGAGCCCTACATCCCCCGCCGGGCGATGCGCCACCTGGAGAAGGGGCGGGTGGTCATCTTCGGCGCCGGCGCCGGCATGCCGTACTTCACCACCGACACCACCGCCGCGCAGCGGGCGCTCGAGATCGGCGCGCAGGTGGTGCTGCTGGCCAAGGGCGTCGACGGGGTCTACGACGCCGATCCCCGGACCGTCCCCGGGGCCCGCAAGTACGACCGCATCTCCTTCCAGGAGGTGCTCCGGCGCGGGCTGAAGGTGGCCGATGCGACCGCGTTCAGCCTCTGCGCCGACAACAACCTCCCGATCATCGTGTTCAACCTCCTGCACGAGGGCAACATCGCTCGCGCGGTGCGGGGCGAGCCCATCGGGACCGTCGTCTCCGCCGACGGCTGAGGCGGCGGACGTGACACGATCGGTCGCAGCATGCGCTGCACGACCCGCGTACGACAGCAGGAGGACGAGGAGCTGACCGTGATCGACGACACCCTGCTCGAAGCCGAGGAGAAGATGGAGAAGGCCGTCTCGGTGGCGAAGGACGACTTCGCGAGCATCCGGACCGGCCGGGCCACCCCCGCCATGTTCAACAAGATCCTCATCGACTACTACGGGACGCCGACGCCGGTGAATCAGCTGGCCTCGTTCACCACCCCCGAGGCGCGCATGATCATCGTGTCGCCGTACGACAAGGGATCCCTCGGCGCGATCGAGCGGGCGATCCGCGACTCCGACCTCGGGGTCAATCCGAGCAACGACGGCAGCATCATCCGCGTCGTGCTCCCCCAGCTCACCGAGGAGCGGCGCAAGGAGTTCATCAAGGTGGCCCGGCACAAGGCCGAGGACTCGCGCGTGTCGATCCGCAACGTCCGCCGGCACGCGAAGGAGACCCTGGACCGCCTGGTGCGTGACGGCGAGTCCGGCGAGGACGAGGTCCGCCGCGCGGAGAAGTCCCTGGAGGACGTGACCCACCGGCACGTCGGCCAGATCGACGACCTGCTCAAGCACAAGGAAGCCGAGCTGCTGGAAGTGTGACGGGTGTCGCCGACGTGACCGTCGACGACGCGGACGACGCCGGCGACGCGCTGCGCGAGGCGGGCCTCCCGGCCTCCCCGGCACGCGTCCCCGACCCGGAGACTCCGCTCGACCCGGTGCCCGTGGCCCCCGTGGTCCCCGCCGGGCGCCGGGCCAGGGCCGGGCGCAACCTGCCGGCGGCGGTCGCGGTGGGGGTCGGCCTGGCCGCCGTCGTCCTGCTCGCGCTCTACGTCGAGGCGGTGGCCTTCGTGGCCTTCGCGTGCCTGGTCGTGGTGCTGGCGCTGCAAGAGCTGGCGAACGCGCTGCGCACCGTGCACATCCAGGTCCCCCTCGTGCCGGTCTCCGCCGGGGCAGTGGCCATGATCTCGACCGCGTACGGGTGGGGCGCCGAGCCGCTCGTCGCCACCCTCGTGCTCACCACGCTCGCGGTGCTGCTGTGGAGGCTGGCACGCGGCCGGGGGAACTATCTGCGCGACGCCACGGCCGGAGTGTTCGCCGCTGTCTACGTCCCCTTCCTCGCGGCCCTCGCCATGCTCCTGCTCCGCGCGCCCGATGGGCCCGATCGCATCGTCGTGCTCATCCTGCTCACGGCCTGCAACGACGTCGGCGGCTACGCCACCGGGGTCTTCCTCGGTCGTCACGCCCTGGCCCCGTCGGTCAGCCCGAAGAAGTCGTGGGAGGGGCTGGGGGGCTCGCTGGCCGCCGCCGCCGTCGGGGGCACGCTGGCGGTGCCGCTCCTGCTCGGAGGCGGTCTGCTGCTGGGCGCCGCCGTCGGCCTCGCGGTCGCCCTGGCCGCGACCCTGGGAGATCTCGGCGAGTCGATGCTCAAGCGCGACCTCGGCGTGAAGGACATGGGCAGCCTGCTGCCCGGTCACGGCGGGATCATGGACCGGCTCGACTCGCTGCTGCCCGCAGCCGCGGTGCTCTACCTGCTGACCGGGGTCGTGCCGGCGGTCTGAGAGGAGCGATCGGTGCGACCCGAACGCCCCGCAGCAGGCAAGATGCGAGGGAGCGAGGGAGCGGAGGCAGCCGATGGCAGGGGAGTACCGGGCGGCGTACGAGCGCAGCTTGCAGGATCCGGGAAATTTCTGGGTCGAGGCGGCGGCCGCGATCTCCTGGGAGCGCCCGCCGCAGCGGGTGCTCGACGACTTCCGCCCGCCCTTCTACCGCTGGTTCCCCGACGCCACCCTGAACACCTGCGCGAACGCCCTCGACCGGCACGTCGACGCCGGGGCGGGGGAGCGGACCGCGCTGATCTACGACAGTCCGGTCACCGGCAGCCTCCGCCGCTACACCTACCTCGAGCTGCGCGACGAGGTGGCGCGGCTCGCGGGCGCCCTGCGCTCGCTGGGGGTCGAGCGGGGTGACCGAGTCGTCATCTACATGCCGATGGTGCCCGAAGCGGTGATGGCGATGCTCGCCTGTGCCCGGCTGGGGGCGGTGCACTCGGTCGTCTTCGGCGGCTTCGCCCCTCCCGAGCTGGCCGCCCGCATCGACGACGCCCGGCCCGCCGTGGTCCTCTCGGCCTCCTGCGGCATCGAGGCGGCCCGGGTCGTGCCCTACAAGCCGCTGCTCGACCGGGCCTGCGAGCTCGCGGCGCACCGGCCGCAGCGCTGCGTGGTGCTCCAGCGCCCGGAAGCGCCGGCCGAGCTGGGCCAGCGCGACCTCGACTGGGCCGACCTGGTCGCGGGCGCGGAGCCGGTGGCGCCCGTGCCGGTGGCGGCGACCGACCCGCTCTACATCCTCTACACCTCGGGCACCACCGGCGGGCCCAAGGGCGTGGTGCGCGACAACGGCGGCCACGCGGTCGCCCTGCGGTGGAGCATGCCGAACGTCTTCGACATCGGTCCCGGCGACGTGTGGTGGAGCGCCTCCGACATCGGCTGGGTCGTCGGGCACTCCTACATCGTGTACGCCCCGCTGCTCACCGGCGCGACCACCGTGCTGTACGAGGGCAAGCCGGTGGGGACGCCCGATGCGGGTGCCTTCTGGCGGGTCATCGCCGAGCACGGGGTGAACGCCCTCTTCACGGCGCCCACCGCGATGCGGGCGATCAAGAAGGAGGACCCCACCGGCGATCTGCTCGGCAAGTACGACCTCTCCTCGCTGCGCACCCTGTTCCTCGCCGGGGAGCGACTGGACCCGGAGACGTGGCGGTGGGCCAGCGGGCTGCTCGGCGTGCCGGTGGTGGACAACTGGTGGCAGACCGAGACCGGCTGGCCGATCGCGGCGAACCTGCGCGGCCTCGAGCCGATGCCCCTCAAGCCGGGCTCGCCCTCGGTGCCGGTGCCGGGCTACGACATACGCGTCCTGCGCTCCGACGGCAGTCCGGTGCCGGCCGGGCAGGAGGGGGCCATCGTGCTACGACTTCCGCTGCCTCCCGGCACGCTCCCCACGCTGTGGGGGGACGACGAGCGCTTCGTGGCGTCGTACCTGTCGGCGTTCCCCGGGCACTACCTGACCGGTGACGGTGGCTATCTCGACGACGACGGCTACCTGTACGTGATGGGCCGCACGGACGACGTCATCAACGTGGCCGGGCATCGGCTGTCGACGGGGTCGATGGAGGCGGTGCTCGCCGCGCATCCGGCGGTGGCCGAGTGCGCCGTGATCGCCGTCGTCGACGCGCTGAAGGGCCAGGTGCCGCGCGGCCTCGTGGTCCTCAAGGCGGGCGCGGGCGTCGAGCCCGGAGTCGTGGTGGGCGAGCTCGTGCAGCGGGTTCGCGAGGAGATCGGGGCGGTGGCCGCGCTGCGCAGCATCGACGTGGTTCCGGCCCTGCCCAAGACGCGCTCGGGCAAGATCCTGCGGCGCTCGCTGCGCGCGATCGCCGACGACGTCGATGAGCCGGTGCCGGCCACCATCGAGGACCCCGCCGTGCTCGAGGCCCTGCGCCCCGTCCTCCGCCCTTCCCCGCGCGGGTGATCACCCACGGGTCCCGACCGGCGGGACGGGCGGAGTCGCGCGGACAGGGCAAAACTCCCGCGAGAAGTGCAGAATTGCGGGGGAATGCCGGGGCGGGGCGGTGGTGCTGCAGTTGGCATGCCCGCCCCTGGAGAGCTGACGCTGGTCGCGCCGCGGCGCGCGAAGCCGCCACGGCACCTCGCGGACCTCACGCCCCTCGAGCGGCGGGCCGCGGTCACGGAGCTGGGTGAAAAGCCGTTCCGCGCCGGCCAGCTGAGCGCCCACTACTTCGGGCGTCTGGTCGACGACCCGGCGGCGATGACCGACGTTCCGAAGGCCGCCCGGGAGAAGCTCACCGGGGAGCTGCTGCCCCGGCTGCTGACCCCGGTGCGGGTGTCGCAGGCCGACGCTGGCGCCACGGTCAAGACGCTGTGGCGGCTCTTCGACGGCGCACTCGTCGAGTCCGTGCTGATGCGCTATCCCGACCGGTCGACGGTGTGCGTGTCCAGCCAGGCCGGCTGCGGGATGAACTGCCCGTTCTGCGCCACGGGTCAGGCGGGTCTGACCCGCAACCTCACGACCGCGGAGATCGTCGAGCAAATCCTCGCGGCGGCCCGCACCCTGGACCGGGGGGAGCTGCCCGGAGGGCGCACTCGGCTGTCCAACGTCGTGTTCATGGGCATGGGCGAGCCGATGGCCAACTACCGGGCGGTGGCCGGCACGCTGCGGCGGCTGACCGAGGCCGCCCCCGACGGCCTCGGGCTCTCCGCGCGCGGCATCACCGTCTCCACCGTCGGGCTGGTGCCGGCGATCGACAAGCTCGCCGACGAGGGACTGCCGGTGACGCTTGCGGTCTCCCTGCACGCACCCGACGACGAGCTGCGGAACAGCCTGGTGCCGGTCAACACCCGATGGCGAGTCGCCGAGGTGCTGGAGGCGGCCTGGCGCTACGGCAGCCGCACCGGTCGGCGCGTGTCCATCGAGTACGCCCTCATCCGCGACGTCAACGACCAGGCCTGGCGGGCCGACGCGCTCGCCCGCCTGCTGCGCGGCCGGCTCGTGCACGTCAACCTCATTCCGCTCAACCCGACCCCGGGGTCGAAGTGGACCGCGTCCCGTCCCGAGGACGAGCGCGAGTTCGTCCGCCGCTTGGCCGGGCAGGGCGTGCCGGTGACGGTGCGCGACACCCGCGGGCGGGAGATCGACGGGGCCTGCGGCCAGCTCGCGGCCTCCTCGCTCGACGACCTCGTCGCCGCCGCCCACGGCCCGGCGTGACGTCCCCCGGCTTCTCCCGCGTCGGGCGGTTGCGCAGCGGCTACGATCCCCGCCAGGTCGACGCGTTCCTCGCCTCCTCCGCGACGGCGGGGAGCATTCGCCGCGTTGGGTTCACCGTCGTCCGCAACGGCTACGACCCGTACGCCGTCGATGCAGCCCTCGACGAGCTGGAGCAGCAGGCGGCGGCCCGAGCCCTGGGCGAGGAAACCCCGCGGGCTGCCGAGGCGGCCTCGTTGCTCGCGCTCCTGGGGCGCAGCGACGGCACCCGGTTCCCGCGGGCGTCGAGGTTGTTGCGCGGCTACTCGGTGCCCCACGTGGACGGGTTCTGCGCTGCGGTCGCACCCACGGTGCAGGGCGGCGAGGGGCCCGGGCTGCGCGAGGTCCGCGACGTCGTCTTTCCGCCACGGCGGGGTGGGTATGTCGAGGACGACGTCGACGCCCTGCTCGACCGCGTGATCGATGTCCTCCTGCTCCGCTGACCCCCCGACCGAGGAGATCCTGGTGCCCTGGCTGCTCCGCTGGTTGTTCCTGCGCTTCGGGATGCGGCTGATCCGGCGCTGGTTGCACGGCCGCCGGAGAAGTCGTCCCCGCGGCCACGGGAGCCACGGGGCCCACGGTCACGGCGGCCGGACTCGCGGACGCCGGGGTCGGGTCCGCCGCTGATCGGACGGAATCGACGACCGCGTTCCGGCGGCGCCCGCCCCGCGGGTCAGTGCCCCGAGCTGCCGGGGGCGTCGCCGGGCCGGGTGACCAGGCCCAGCACCCGGTCGACGGCCACGTGCAGCACGAGCCGGTGCGGATTGGCGCGCGGCGGGCGGTAGCGCGGCGTAGCGCTGCTCGGCCTCCCGTACGGCCGCCGGCGCCGTGACGACCGTTGCCGGGCTCTCCAGGGTCAGCCAGCGCCAGCCGTCGACCTGGCAGAGCGCAGCTCGGCCGCCGCTGGCGAGGTTGCGCGCCTTGCGGCTGCTGCCGCCGGTGATCACCCGAGCGAGCCGGGCGTCGTCGTCCCAGGTGAATCCGACGGGGACGACGTGCGGCGTGCCGTCGGGCCGCAGGGTGGTGAGGGTGGCGAGGTGGCGCTCGGTGAGGAAGGCCAGCGCCTCGGCGGCCAGGGCCGCGGGGTCGAGGCGGCCGGTCACCGGGGCAGCGTAGGCCCTACACCTCGATGCCCACCGCGCTCCAGGCGTCCCGCACCGCGGGCACCTCGTCGGGGAAGGATTGCCCGGCCGCCCGCACGGTGGCCCGGGCGAACGCCGTGAAACGCGTGGTGGGGCGGATCTGGGAGTCGCGCAGCGCGTCGTACCAGATGCGGCCGGCCCGCTCCCACGCGTAGCCACCGATGCTGGTCGCCGCCAGGTAGAACGCGTGGTTGGGGATGCCGGAGTTGATGTGCACTCCGCCGTTGTCCTTCACGGTGACCACGTAGTCCCGCAGGTGCGCTGGCTGTGGATCCTTGCCGAGGACGTCGTCGTCGTACGCGGTGCCCGGCTCCTTCATCGAGCGCAGGGCGCTGCCCTGCACGTCGGGTCCGAGCAGATCGGCCGCGATGAGCCAGTCGGCCTCCTCGGCGCTCTGCTTCAGGGCGTGCTGCTTGACCAGGGAGCCGAAGACGTCGCAGATCGACTCGTTGAGCGCCCCCGACTGCTCGAGATAGATCAACGAGGCCTCGTCCTCGACCACGCCGTGCGTAAGCTCGTGCCCGATCACGTCGAGGGAGCGGGTGAAGCGCTCGAACAGCTGCCCGTCGCCGTCTCCGAAGACCATCCGCGAGCCGTCCCAGAACGCGTTGTCGTAGTCCTCGCCGTAGTGCACCGTGGCGAGCAGCGGGAGGCCCTCGTCGTCGATCGAGTTGCGGTCGTAGACCTCGGCGTAGAACGTCCAGGTGGCTCCCAGGCCGTCGTAGGCCTCGTCCACGGCCGGATCGCCGGTCGGCGGTTCGCCCTCCTGGCGGCGCGGGACCCCCGGCAGGGTCTCGCGGTTCTGTGCGTCGTGGACGCTGCGCTGGGGAACGTCCGCCGGCACGGCGCTGACCAGGCTGCTGCGACCCGCCGACCGGCTCCCCCGCAGCAGGCTGTTCTGCTGGCGAGTGGCCCGCAAGGAGGTGTCGACGGCGAGGATCTGCAGCGCCCGGCGGCGCTGATCATCGGTGCCGTTCGCAGCGATGCGCTCGAGCAGGAACGGTGGCAGCACGCAGGCGAGGGAGTGGGGCGTTGCGGAAACAGCGGTCACGTCGTCGTCCTTCCGGAGGGGGAG
>JALYMT010000178.1 GCA_030773555.1 Actinomycetota bacterium
CCCCCGCCCAGGCCTGCTCGGCGACGCCGATCAAGGACCCGGTGGCGGTGGGCTCCGGCGGCGCCGTCGCCACCGTCGACCCCGATGCCACCGCCGCTGGTCTCGAAGTACTGCGCAAGGGCGGCAACGCCGTTGACGCGGCGGTCGCGGCCGCGGTCACCCTGGGGGTCACGGAGCCCTACAGCGCGGGCATCGGGGGCGGCGGCTTCTTCGTCTTCTACGAGGCCAGGACCGGCCGGGTCCGCACCATCGACGGCCGCGAGACCGCGCCCCGGCGCATGCAGTCTGATGCCTTCGTCGAGGACGGCACGCCGATCCCGTTCGCGGAGGCGGTTACCAGCGGCCTGTCCGTCGGCGTGCCCGGCACCCCGAAGACCTGGGACGAGGCCCTCGACCGGTGGGGGACCCTGTCGCTGCGCGACGCGCTGCGGCCGGCCACGCGCGTCGCGGAGAAGGGCTTCGTCGTCGACGCGAGCTTCCGCCAGCAGACCACCGAGAACGCCGAGCGCTTCGCCGCCTTCACCTCCACCCGCGACCTCTTCCTCCCGGGAGGTACGCCGCCGAAGGTCGGCACCGTCTTCCGCAACCCCGACATCGCCCGCACCTACCGCGCGCTCGGCCGGAACGTGGACGCCCTGTACCGGGGCCGTCTCGCGACCGAGGTCGTGCGCACGTGAAGTCCCCGCCCGTGGTGCCGGACACGGACCGGCGCGTCCGCCCCGGCCTGCTGGAGCGCGCCGACCTCGCCGCGTACGAGGCGCCGCTTCGCCGGCCCACCCGCGTTGGCTACCGCGGGCTGGACGTCTACGGCATGGCCCCGCCCTCCAGCGGCGGCTCGACCGTGGGCGAGGCGCTCAACAACCTCGAGCGCTTCCCGCTCGCCGACGTCGACCGCACCACGGCGCTCCACCACTACCTCGAGGCCAGCGCCCTCGCCTTCGCCGACCGCAACCGCTACGTCGGCGACCCCGGCCGAGTCGACGTGCCGCTGCGCGAGCTGCGCTCCGACGGCTTCGCCGGCGAGCGGGCCTGCCGCATCGACCCCGAGAAGGCGGCGACCAAGCCGGTCACCTTCGGGATGCCCGACGGCGAGTACGGCCGCGGCTGCGGCACCGCGCCCCGCACCACCTTCCGCGGCGGCCGCGAGGGCCGCTCGACCACCCACCTGACCACGGCTGACCGGTGGGGCAACCTGGTCGCCTACACCCTCACCATCGAGCAGACCGGAGGCAGCGGCATCGTGGTGCCCGGCCGCGGCTTCCTGCTCAACAACGAGCTCACCGACTTCAACTTCACTTCGTCCCAGCCCGACGGGCGCGACCCGAACCTACCCGCACCGGGCAAGCGGCCCGCAGCTCGATGTCCCCGACGATCGTGCTCGAGGACGGCAAGCCCTTCCTCGCGCTCGGCTCGCCGGGTGGATCGACGATCATCACCACCGTCCTCCAGACGCTGGTGAACCGGCTCGACCTCGGGCTGTCCCTGCCCGAGGCCATCGCCGCTCCCCGCGCCTCGCAGCGCAACACCCCTGAGGTGCAGGCCGAGCCGGGTTTCCCCCGCCAGGAGCTCGAGGCCCTCGGGCACCGATTCGCTGCTCCCGGCCCCACGAACGCCGAGATCGGGGCCGTGACCGGCATCGAGTTCCTCGACGACGGACGCGTGCTCGCTGCGGCCGAGCCGGTGCGTCGTGGGGGTGGCGACGCCGGCGTCGTGCGTCCCGCGCGCTGACCGCGCCGGCCTCCGCCCAGCCGGGGTCCGTTCCCTGTGCTGGTGCGCTGCTAGCGACGATGCGTCCAGGGCACCAGTCGCGGAATTCGGGAGCGGCAGCTCTGTGCACAGCCGGGTCACCCGCCCAGCCTGTCCCCAGCCCGCATCGAGGGCGGGGTGCAGGTGTACGAGCGGTGCCACGCTGCGGGCATGGACGATGTCCCGCCTCTCCTGCTTTCGCAGGGGCTCCGCGAGTTGCGGCACCGGGCTGCTCTCAGCCAGCGGGAGCTCGCTGCCCTGGCCGAGGTGCCGCACTCGACGGTTGCGCGGCTGGAGCTTCCCGGTGCCGACCCGAGGCTGAGCACGGCGGGGCGGGTGGTGTGCGCGGCGGGCGGCTACCTCGCCGTGCTCAGCCTGACCGGCAAACAGCTCTGGCCGTGGATCTTCGAGCCGATGCGCGACCGGGGCGGACGGCACTATCCGGCGCATTTCCTGGTGCGCCCGGTGATCGGCGAGTCGGACTGGTGGGGCAGCATGCGCTACTCCACGTGGATGCGCCCGCCCATCCCCGACTTCACCTACGAGGCGCGGCTGCGCCGGCGGCGCGACGATGCTTCCTAGGCTGGGCACGTGGACTTCCTCAAGGGGCACGGCACCGAGAACGACTTCGTCGTGGTGCCCGACCTCGACGACACGCTCGTGCTCACACCCTCGCTGGTCGCGGCCCTGTGTGACCGCCGGGCCGGCATCGGGGGCGACGGTGTGCTCCGGGTGGTGCCGGCGGCCGAGGACGCGGAGTGGTTCATGGACTACCGCAACGCCGACGGCTCCCTGTCGGAGATGTGCGGCAATGGCATCCGGGTCTACGCCCGCTACCTGCTCGAAGCGGGGCTGGCGAAGCCGGACGCTGCGGTGCGCATCGCCACCCGGGGAGGCGTGCGCGAGGTGCGCTTCGACGACGACGGCGACATCACGGTCGACATGGGGCCGGCCGAGCTGCCCGCGGAGCTGAGGCGCCTGCGGGTGTCGGTGGCACCGGGTCGGACGTGGGATGCGGTGGGCGTCCTCGTGCCCAATCCGCACGCGGTCGCGTTCGTCGCTGACCTCGGCGACGCCGGCGCCCTGCTCGAGGCGCCGGCGGTGACGCCCGACGGCTCGTTCCCCGAGGGCGTGAACATCGAGTTCGTCGTCGACCGCGGGCCGCGGCACGTCGCGCTGCGCGTCCACGAGCGGGGCTCGGGGGAGACCCGTTCCTGCGGGACCGGTGCGTGCGCCGTGGCGGTGGCGGCGATGCGCCGAGACGGCGTGCGCGCGGCCACGTACGTGGTGGACGTGCCCGGCGGTCGGCTGCGGGTCACGGAGCGGCCCGACGGGCACGTCGAGCTGACCGGGCCGGCGGTGCTGGTGGCCGCGGGCACCCTGGCGGAGTCGTGGCTGCGCGGCCTCGGCTGAGCGGTCAGCGCCGCGGGAAGCTCCCCGAGGAGAGGTCAGCGCCGCGTGTCGGCGCCCGGTAGCCGTCGAAGCGTCGTAGGTCGGCCAGCTGCACCGCCCGGCTCACGTCGCTGGGGGAGACCAGGCCGACCACCGTCCCGTCGGCCACCACGACCGCCCGCCCGTCCGTGCAGCCCGACATCCGCGGCAGCAGGTCGACCAGCGGCTCGCGGGGATCGGCCAGGGGAATGTCGGCCAGGGGGCAGGCGATCTCCTGCAGGAGCGTGCGGGCGCGCCGCTCCGGGGGCACGCTCCGCACCCGGTTCAGCGTGACCAGCCCGACCAGGCGCCCCGAGGGGTCAACCAGGGGATAGGTGGAGAAGCGCGAGGTGAGCAGCACCTCGTGGAGGAACTGCTCGACGGTGAGCCGTCCGTCGGCCACCACCGGCTGCGGGCTCATGACCTGGGCGACCCGCAGGCCGTCGAGCGCGCGGCCCAGCCGGGCCTGCTGCTCCTCGGCGGTGGCGGCGTTGACGAGGAACAGCCCGAGCAGCCCCGACCACAGGCCGGCGAGCCCCCCGCCGGTGAACACCTGCAGGGCGCCGTAGGCGATCAGCAGGTAGCCGAACCAGCGCCCGGCCCGCGCCGCGGTGGTGGCCGCTGTGACCCGGTCGCGGCTGCGCCGCCACAGAAAGGCCCGCAGCACCCGCCCGCCGTCCAGCGGCGCGGCCGGCACGAGGTTGAACAGCGCGAGGACCAGGTTCGTCCCGGCCAGGTAGCCGAGGACCGCCGTGGGCAACCCCAGCCCCAGGGCGAAGCTCAGCAGGGCCACGACGCCGAAGGCCAGGCCGAGCACCACGCTGGTCGCGGGCCCGACGGCGGCGATGCGGAAGTCGGCACCGGGGCTGCGTGCCTCCCCGCGCAGCTGCGCGACTCCGCCCAGCAGCCACAAGGTGATGCCTTCGACCTCGACGCCGTTGCGCCGGGCCACCACGGCGTGGGCGAGCTCGTGCGCGAGGATGGAGGCGAGGAAGAGCACGGCCGCGGCCAGACCGGCGGCGGCGTACGCCAGGAAGTGCCGGCCCGGATAGGCCGCGGGGAAGCGCCCCAGCGCCAGGCTGCCGGCCACGATGGCGACGATCACCAGGACACTGAGATTGATGCCGACGCGGATGCCCGCGATGCGGCCCAGCCGGAACGACTCGCTCACGTCCGGGCCATACCCACCCGCCAGGGGAGTAAGGGGGATGCCAGCAGGCGCCCGGTCGTGTCACCCTTGGCGGGATGACCGAGGCCTTCCGCGACGTTGACGACGTCAGTATGACGACACCTTCTCCCGCTGCCATCCCTGCCGTGGACGACGCGTACGACACCGCGTACGACCTCGAGCAGGATCCCGCCTACGACCACGACCAGGTCGGCGACGACTCGTACGACCTGCAGGACCGCCAGGCCCTGCGGCGGGTCAACGGGCTGTCCACCGAACTCGAGGACATCACCGAGGTCGAGTACCGCCAGCTGCGGCTGGAGCGGGTCGTCCTCGTCGGTGTCTGGACCGAGGGCACGCTCGCCGACGCCGAGAACTCGCTGGTCGAGCTGGCCGCGCTCGCCGAGACCGCCGGCTCCCAGGTGCTCGAGGCACTGATCCAGCGCCGCGACAAGCCCGACCCGGCGACCTACATCGGCTCGGGCAAGGCCCGCGAGCTGCGCGACGTGGTGCTCGCCAGCGGCGCCGACACGGTCATCTGTGACGGCGAGCTCACCCCGGGCCAGCTGGTGCAGCTCGAGAAGGTCGTCAAGGTGAAGGTCATCGACCGCACCGCGCTGATCCTCGACATCTTCGCCCAGCACGCCAAGAGCCGGGAGGGCAAGGCGCAGGTCGCGCTGGCGCAGATGCAGTACATGCTGCCCCGGCTGCGCGGCTGGGGTGAGTCGATGTCGCGCCAGGCCGGTGGTCGCGTCGCGGGCGGCGGGGGCATCGGCACCCGTGGCCCGGGTGAGACGAAGATCGAGACCGACCGGCGCCGCATCCGCGACCGGATGGCGCGGCTGCGCCGCGAGGTCAAGGGCATGCAGCAGGCCCGGGTGACCAAGCGCTCGTCGCGGACCCGCAACGCGGTGCCGTCGGTGGCGATCGCGGGCTACACCAACGCGGGCAAGTCGTCGCTGCTGAACCGGCTGACCGGCGCGGGAGTCCTCGTCGAGGACGCGCTGTTCGCGACCCTCGACCCCACCGTGCGGCGCGCGCAGACCTCCGAAGGGCGGGAGTTCACGCTCACCGACACGGTCGGCTTCGTCCGCCACCTGCCCCACCAGCTCGTCGAGGCCTTCCGCTCGACCCTCGAGGAGGTGGCCGGCGCCGACCTGATCCTGCACGTGGTCGATGGCTCCCACCCCGACCCCGAGGCGCAGCTGGCCGCCGTACGCCAGGTGCTCGGGGAGATCGGGGCCGGGTCGAGGCCCGAGATCGTGGTGATCAACAAGGCGGACGCCGCCGACCCGCTGGTGCTGGCCCGCCTGCGCCGCCAGGAGCCGCACAGCGTGGTGGTGTCGGCCCGCACCGGCCGCGGGATCGACGATCTGCTCGCCACCCTCGAGCAGGAGCTGCCCCGGCCCGAGGTGCACGTCGACGTGCTGCTGCCGTACGAGCGCGGTGACCTCGTGTCGCGCGTCCACGCATCCGGAGAGGTGCTCAGCTCGGAGCACACCGAAGCGGGGACCCGGCTGCGGGCGCTGGTGCCGCCCCCGCTGGCCGGGGAGCTGGCCGCCTACGGCGCCACGACCGCGGGCTGACGCCCACATCGGTGTAGTTCGGCCGTCGCCTTCGGCGTGTCGGCTGGCAATGATCCGGCAAAGCCCTCAAGTTCGGCCGCATCCGGGTCGAGGCTCGTATCACTGACCCCGTGAGGTGGCAGATGGAGGAGCAGCGCTGCTTCCGCGACGAGGTCACCGAGATCTCCGAGGACCTGCGACACGAGATCCAGTACGTCCGCACGTTCTGTGCCGACCCGGCGCTGCGCGCCGCGGTGGGTCGACTGATCGACGGAGCGCTCGACGAGGCGCTCGCGCAGGCCGCCACCGGTGGCCAGGAGGAGCTCGACGGCTACTTCCAGGCCCGGCTGGTGCTGCTGACCTACGGCTTCTATCTGGGGCGCGAGCACGCGAAGCGGGGCTACCCGGCACCGATGGAGGCCGTGGGTGTCGACAGCGGCCTGGTGCCCGACACCCTGGAGGGGCTCGAGGGCTTCGAGGTGTGAGCCAGTTGTGGACGGCGCCCCGGCGGGTGCACCCCGCCGACTAGCCTCGGCGTCCGTGCCCGAGGCTGCCGTACGCGACCTGCTGGGCGCCGCGGTGCGTGCCGTCGGCGGCGTCGAGCGGCCCGGGCAGGTCGAGATGGCCGAGGCCGTCGCCGACG
>JALYMT010000179.1 GCA_030773555.1 Actinomycetota bacterium
CTCGCGACCCTGGCCGCGGCCGTCGGGTCCGTCGCTGCCTTCGACTGCCGCTTCCCGCGCACGCGCTGGTTCGGCGAGGACGTGCTGTGGTTGGACCCGGAGCCTGCCGAGCCGTTCGGCGAGCTCACCGCCGCGGTCGGGCGCGCCTTCCCGCAACACCCGCCGTACGGCGGTGTCCACGACGACGTCATCCCGCATCTCACCGTCGCGGAGCGAGGGCAGGCCGACCTGCCCACCGTGCAGGCCGCCGAGCAGGCCGTGCAGGCAGGACTGCCGCTGTCGGCGCGCATCGGGCAGGTCCTGCTCGTCGCCGGCACCGACAGCCCCCGCTCCTGGCGCCTCCTGCACGAGCTACCCCTCGGCACCGCCGGCCCCCGAGGCGCCTGAGCATGGTGGGGGGCAGGGCCAAAGCCTCGAAGACGCCGGCTGACTGGGCGGCCATGGCGGCGGTCGCGCTGCCCGCCCTGCATCCGGCCCGGAGCGCGGATCTGCACCCGGGAGCGGATTTCGACGCGCTCGCCTTCGACGGACTGACCGCCGAGGAGGCCGACGCCGATGGGGCGCGCTTCCTCGAATGCCGGTTCAGCGACTGCCAGTTCGGGAGCTTCCGGTTGCGTCGCAGCACCCTGAGCGGCTGCGTGCTGGAGGACGTACGGACTCCCGTGCTCGACGCTGCGGACTCGACCTGGCGAGAGGTTGCCGTCCGGCGCGGCCGCCTGGGCGCGTTCATCGCGCCCGGGGTGGACCTGCTGCGGGTGACGGTTGACGGCGGGCGGCTCGACTACGTCAACCTGCGCGGCGCCAACCTGACCCAGGTGCAGTTTCTCGACTGCCGCATCGCCGAGCTCGACGTCGGGTCGGCGCAGCTCGCCCAGGTGCGCTTCCGCGGCTGCCAGCTCGACCGGCTGGTCCTGACCGCGGCGGCCCTCCAGGACGTCGATCTGCGCGGAGCGCAGCTGGCCGCGGTGGACGGGGTCGACCGCCTGGCCGGCGCGGTTCTCACCCCGGAGCAGCTGGTTCAGGTCGCGCCCGCGTTGGCCGCGAGCATGGGCATCGGGGTCGCCGACCCAGAGTCCGCGACACGGCCATGACCACCCTGCGGGCCGGCTTCGCCGCGGTGGCTCAGCTCGGCGACGCCAGGATGGGATGACCCGCCGAGGCGTCCGGCATCTCTGGGCTCACGTACACCCACAGGTCGAGCACGGTGTCCTGGTCGAGGGTGAGGTGCAGGGCGTCCACCCGGCTCCAACCCTCCGACTCGTACAGAGCGACGGGCGCACGCAACGTCTGGCCCACGTCGAGCACCGCGCGCTGTCCGAGGGACCGGGCGTGCCCCGTCGCCTGCCGCAGCAGGGTCCGGCCCAGGCCGGCCCGACGCAGGTCCGGCGCGACGAACAGGCGCGAGACCATGACGAGCCGGTGTGGGCGCAGGCCGGTGGCACGGGCAGCGGCGACGAGCGTGGGGTCCCCCGGAGTCGAGCGCAGGGCGACGTGCCCGACGAGGTGTCCTTCACGCTCGGCGACCCAGGCAGCGGCTTCGGAGTCGGAGGCGAAGAAGCCCTCGACGTCCTCGGTCGGGAGGTGGAGCGGGTAGCCGTCGCTCCGGTGCACCCGCAGGAGGAGCTCGACGCAAGCGGCGATGTCCGCGTCGACTCGTCGGCGGATTCGCATGTCGCGGACGCTAGTGACGGCTCCGCGCGCCTGCGCCAACGCCCCCGGGGCCCGTGGCCGATCGCCTACCGGACATGACACGTCGAGCCGGTGGGAAACACTGAGCGCCTTGCTGGACAGGTCAACGACGTGAGGACACCGAAGCCGGACCGGGAGGCGCGCTTCCGGGCGCTCTACGCCGACGCGTACGGGGACGTACTCAGGTTCGCGCAGCGGCGCGGTCACCCCTCCTCCGCCGAGGACGTGACGGCAGAGGCCTTTCTGGTGGCGTGGCGGCGGCTCGACGACGCCCCCGACCGGCGGGACGACGTGCGCGCCTGGCTGTTCGGGATCGCCCGCACTGCCTGCTCAACACCCGCCGCGGCGAGGGACGACGCGATGCGCTCGCCGTCCGGGTCGCCGACGCCCTGCCCCACGCCGACTCGGCATGCCGAGCCGACGCTGACCTGGTCGCGCAGCGGATCGACCTGGCCGCGGCGTGGCGGCGACTGAGCGACACCGAGCAGGAGGCGCTGTCCCTCACCGTCTTCGAGGACCTCACCTCACCTCAGGCTGCCCGGGTCCTCGGCGTCACCCCCACTGCGTATCGCCTCCGGCTGCTGCGCGCCCGACGCGCCCTGCGTCGCCAGCTCGATCTCGCCGAATCCTCGTTCCGCGTCCAGATGGGAACAGAGTCATGAGAATGCACACCGATCTCGCGCTCCGGTCACTCGATGCTGCGGCCGCGAACTCACCGCCGGCGAGCGGGAGCGCGCCCGGGCGACGCTGGAGCGGATCGTCGCGACCGGGGCCGCGCAATCCGCTGTCCCCACACCCGCTCGACGATCCCGGCGCCGCCGGACGCTCGTACCCGCCGCCGCGCTCGCCCTGGTCGCCGCCTCGGCCGTGGCCCAGGGGGTGGGAGGTGACGACGCGGCGTACGCGTCCTGGACGGCCACCCCCACGGTCGTCTCCGCCCACGACCTCGACGCGGTGGTGTCCGCCTGCAAGGACCAGGTGGAGAGCTACTTCGCCGACCCCGGCCAGGCCAGGCTCGTCCTCGCCGAGCGCCGCGGTGACCACGTCGCCGTGCTCTACCGGACGGAGGACCCTGACATCTCGGCGTCCTGCCTGGCGCGCAATCCACCGGGGTCGAGGGAGGTCGACGACGTCGACTCGGGGGCCGGCGGCAGCAGCGGACCTGCGCTGGCGGCTCCTCCGCGGGGCTTCACCCAGGGCGCGCTCTCGTCGTCCGATGAGGCCTCGATCACCGACGGCGCGGTGGGTGCGGAGGTGGTGGGCGTGAGCATCCACGCCGGCACCCGTACGGTGGCTGCCTCCGTGCAGAACGGCCGCTACGCCGCCTGGTGGCCGGGACCGGCGTTCCGGAGCGGGCCTCCCGGGCCACGCGGGAAAGGAAGACGGGAGCTGATCCTCACGTACGACCTCACTCTGGCCGACGGCACCGTGATCCGCGACGCCCAGCCGACCCTGCCCCGGTGACGGTACGGGGCCTGCAGGAGCGAGCGGCCAGGGCCACGCCCGCGGAGCACGTCGAGCACGTCGGCGGCTGGGAGCTGCGCCACTCCGCGAGCTCGTCCTGGTGGAGGGGGACGGTGCTGCCACACGGCGACGCCGGTGGGAAGGAGCTGGCGCGCAGGATCTCGGCTGCCGAGCGTTTCTACGCGGAACTCGGGGGGGTGACGAGGTTCCAGGTCAGCCCGGGGGCGTGCCCCGCCGAGCTCGACGCGACTCTGGCTGGGCATGGCTACCGCTGGGACGGCCCGATGTCCTTGCAGGCCGCCCCGACCGCGGACGTCCAGGCGCGGGCACGCCCCGGAGGGCTGGAGGGCCGGCTGGACGAGATCCCGACGACCCCGTGGTTCGAGGTCTGGTACGCCGGCCACGGCCACGGCGACCTGCACCTCGAGTGGGACATGTTCCGCCGGGTGCGGTCGCCGAGTGCGTACGCCAGCGTCCTGGACGGGAACGAGGTCATCGCGGTGGGCCGCGCGGTGGCGGAGACCGGCTGGGCGGGCGTGTTCGGCATGGCGACTCGCCCGGAGGCGCGTGGGCGGGGCGCGGCCCGCGGCATCCTGGCCGCCTTGGCCGGCTGGGCGGCCGCTCGAGGAGGGGACGGCATGTACCTCCAGGTCGAGGGCGACAACGACCCGACGGTCCGGCGATACGCCAGGACGGGCTTCACCGAGCTGTGCGGCTACCACTACCGCACCCGATCGCCGTCGCCCAGCTCCCGGTAGTAGTAGAGGAGCGGATCATCCCTCCCCGGCTCGGTGTTGGCGTAGCCGTGCCGCTCGTAGAAGCGGCGGGCGTCGGTGTCGTCGCCGTCGACGTTGACCTCGAGCAGCTCGCCGCCGCGCTGTCGGGTCACGCCCTCGGCGGCGTCGAGCAACGCGGAGCCGAGTCCTCGTCCGCGCAGGTCCGGCGCGACGTAGAGCTCGTCGAGCAGGGCAACCCGCCCCTCGTACCAGACATTGGGGCGCAGGGTCAGCAGCGCGACGGCGACGGCAGGCTCACCGCTCAGCAGCGCGATGACGTCTCCACTGGCCAGGAGCTGCTCGAGCCGGGTCGTCAGCACGGCGGTCCCGGGCGTTGGCGTGTCGTACTCCCGGTTGAACGCGTCCAGCAACCTGGCGACCTCGGCTGCCTCGGCCACCGTGGCCACCCGAGGCCTGTCGAGCAGAGGTCGGTCCATCCGGCCAGTGTCTCCCGGCGGACTCGCTGCGCGGAGTGTGCTCGCTGCCGGACTTCGATGCATAGTCCGGGTGCGTGGGAAGGAGGTCAGGCAACTCGCGCGGCCGCGGAGGCGCGCAGGCGGGTCTTGGCGAGCGCGATCGGGGCCTGGGCCAGGACGGCGGGGAGGATCCACGCCGCTGGATGCCCGGAGCTGACCACGAGCAGGCCGGTGAGCAGGGCAACGTAGGAGCCGCCCATGAGGTGGGCGTACCAGGTGGGCCACGACGGTCCTTGCCGTCGGCGGACGACGATCCCGGTCAGGGCGGTGGCCGGAGTGGCCACCGCGAAGGGGACCAGCCACCACAGGCCGGTGATGTCCAGCGAGGCGAGACCGACCGCGGTGAGCGCGACCGCGACGAGCGCGCCGAGGTAGGCGGTTCCCGACCGGCGCCGGGCCGAGGGCCGACAGTACGCGAGGAGGGCCAGCGGTCCGAGCAGCAGACCGGCGGTGCCGGCGGCGACGTGCAGGAGGAGCAGGGTCGAGCGCACGGGCGATCACGTCCTCGCGGAGCGGGAGAAGAGCTGGGCGGCGGCGGCGCGGGTGCGGGCCTCGAGGTCGTCGAGGCTCGAGTCGGGCGGCAGGTTGCCGGTCAGGTGCAGCGTGGCGAGCCCGTGCACCAGTGACCAGGCGGCGATCGCGGCCGCCGCCTCCGCATCGGAGCTGCCGGGTCCGGTGCCGGTGGCCTCGGCGCTGCCGCTCTGCAGCACCGCGCGGCTCTCGCGGCGGGCGGCGGTCAGCTCTGGGTCGTCCCCGTGGAGCAGGTCGGGGCGGAACATCACCGCGAAATGCGCGGGATGGGTGACCGCGAAGCGCACGTAGGCCACCGCAGCCTCCAGGAACTCGCCGCCGCCAGCCGCCACCGCGCTGCGCATCTGCTCGGCGAGCAGCCGATGGCCCTCCGTCGCGAGCGCGGTGAGCAGGCCGCGCTTGTCGCCGAAATGGTGGGCCGGGGCGGCGTGCGAGACGGCGGCGGCACGGGCCAGGGCGCGCAGGCTCAGCACCGCCGGGCCCTCGCGCGCGATCTCCTGCGCGGCCGCGTCCAGCAGGGCGCGGCGGAGGTCGCCGTGGTGGTAGCTCCGCCCGGCCGGACTCGGCGCCGCGAGCTCCCCGGTGGTCATCGGCCCCAGCCTGGCATCCGAACTTGTCAATGACAAGACCCTGCCGTGGGCTGCCTGCGCGAAGAGCTCCCCCTTGTTCAAGACTTCCGCCCGGAGGCTGCGCCAGGATGACGGCATGAGCGCTGCCAGGCCCGAACGGGTGGCCAGTCCGTCCCAGCCGACTGGCTGGCCCACCGTGGGCTTCATCGACGTCGACGCGGGCGTACGGCTGCTCACCGAGGGTTTCGGCTTCGTCGTCACCGCCCTGTACCGGGACGACGCCGGAACCATCGAGCACGCCGAGGCTCGCTGGCCCGACGGCGGCGGCGTCATGTTCGGCTCCCGAGGAAAGCCCGGGCCCTGGGGCGCCCTCGGTGCCCAAGGCGTGTACGTGGTCGCAGCTCAGGCCGCCACCGTCGACGCCGCCTGGGCCCGGATCAGGGCGACCGATGGCGTGGAGGTGCTGCACGAGCTGCACGACACCGACTACGGGTCCCATCAGTTCGACGTCCGCGACTTCGACGGCAACCTCTGGACCGTCGGCACCTACCGCGGGGCCTGATCTTCGGGGTCCCCCGGGGCCGTCAACGCGCCTCTGGCCAGACCGATTGCGAGCGCGCGGCGGCGTCCAGGAAGGGTTGGGCGTCGAGATCGTGCATCGTCGTCTCGATGCCCTGGTCGGGCCACTGGCAGACGATGCGCAGCCGGCCTGCGGGTGGCAGCGGCCAGAGCCAGTAGTCGCGGTCGACGGAGCGCGTCCCGCCGCCGCCTCCTCGGCTCACCAGAACGGGGTGATCGGGTACCCACGTCCAGTCGTCGGAGCTGCGTGGCCTGCTGTGGTCCCGGTGGGGCTGCTCCCCCCACGGCGGCGGATCGACGTTGGTGACCCGCCAGCCATCCGCGAGCTCGAACCCCCACTTGAGCCGGCCGGCCTGCCAGCCGGCGTTCCGGCCGTGGGCGTACGGCCCGTCGAACACCTCGGTGTGGAGGTCTCGGTGCCGGACCCGGCCGCGCAGGCGAACCCCCAGCGTCATGGCCAGACCCGTCGGGAAGGCCCGGAATCCGGTGAGCAGGACGACAGTGCTCTCGGACCGGCCCAGGACGAGCTCGACGGGGACCACCCCTGGCACGACGTCCTCGGCCGCACCTGCCCAGACCAGCTGAGGCGGAAGCTCATCGAGCTCGTCGATGTCGGGAAGGTCTGGGGGAGGAGGAAAGAAGTCCATGGAGCCGTCGCAGTTCGACGATGTCATGAGCATGGCGCCTGCGCGCTGCCGGAGCGGAGAAGTCCCGGCGGAGCAGTCAGCTCCGCAGGGCACCGGCCCAGCGCCAGTGCCGCCCGGGCCCAGGTACTCCACGCGTTGCACGTCCTCGTCGGGCCCGTCGTCCTCAACCGCCCAGGCCAGCGCGTCGGCATGCTCGGCGAAGTCGTCCTCGGCCACGACGTCACCCGTTGCCGTCCAGGAACCGGTAGCGCGTCATGCCGGCACGGTAGGCCTTCACGTCCGGTCGCTACCGCGCCGCTGTTGCCGTCGCTACCACGAGGCGGCGAGCATTGGCGTCGTGACCGCGGGGCCCTGCTCGGAGGAGACGGTCACCAGCGCACGGTAGCCGCCGCCCGCGCAGCCCGTCCTCGCGGACGTCGACGCCTACGCCGCGCGTCGGAGGGCTTGCAGTGGCTGATCGATAGTGGGTGCTCCAGCCAGCCCGGCGGGGGTGCGGAACAGTCGGCAGGAGAGCCCGACGGGTGCGGAGGGGTCCGCGAAGGGATCCTCACCGTCGACGAGCACCGTGGGCGAGCCGCGGAAGGACAGCCGTTCGGCCTCCTCCGGGGAGTTCACCTCCCGCCACTCCAGCTGCTGCTCGTCCTCGCCGAGCGTGCGCAGTGCCAGGCGCAGCCGCTCGTCCGTCTCCTGCCAGTTGGGGCAGCCGTCGAAGTAGAGCAGGGTCACGTCCACCGGGCCACGATACGGCGGTGCCGCGCCGGGGTCGGCGATCGTGCTGCGCCTCCTTCAGCGGCCCGGTGGCCAGGAGGGCGCGGGCGCGGGGATGCGCGGCAGCGGCGAGGCCACGTCGGCGAATCGGGCGGCCCCCGACTGCCACTCCTCGTACGCGACCGCGATCTCCTCGCGGCTGCGGGCGACGAAGTTCCACCACATGAACACCGGCGAGCCGAACGGCACGCCGCCCAGCAGCAGCGCCCTGGTGGCCTCGGTGGCGGCGAGGGGCAGCTCGTCGCGTCCCTCACCGAGATAGGCGAGCGCACCGGGCCGTACGACGGTGCTCCCCACGGTCAGTGCGCCGTCGAGCACGATCAGGGCGTACTCGAAGTCGGGCGAGAGCGGCAGCACGCTGGCGCCCCGGCGCGCGGCCAGGTCGAGCCCGACGAGGGGAGTGTCCCTGCGGGCCGGGGAGACGGCGCCGGAGAACTCGCCGAGGAGGACGGTGGCCACGGCGGCGTCGAGCTCAACCAGCGGCAGCTCGTCGTGGTGCTCGAAGGCCGGCGAGGCGTCGCGGGTGGCGTCGGGCTGGGCGACCCACAACTGCACCCCGTGGATGGCGCCGCGATAGTCGCGCGACTCCTCGGCGTGCACGACGCCGTGGCCGGCGGTCATGAGGTTGAGCTCGCCGGGGCGGATCAGCTGCTCGGAGCCCAGGCTGTCGAGGTGCAGCTGCTCGCCCTGGAGGAGCCAGGTCACGGTCTGCAGCCCGATATGCGGATGCGGCCCGATCTCCACCTGGGTGCGCTCGTCGAGTGTCGCCGGCCCCAGATGGTCCACGAAGCACCAGGCGCCGACCGTACGGCGCTGCCGCTTCGGCAGGGCCCGGCGGACCTGCACGCCGCCCACGGTCGCCGACCGGCTCTCGGACACCTCGACGAAGGCGGATGCGACCCGGCTCTCCACGCGGGCCGCGGGGACGTCGGCAGTGCTGACCGGACCACTCATCGGCCCAGTGTGCTCCCCTTTCCAACCGGTGTCGGCGGCGCTGTCGTCAGGGCCGAGAGGCGCTCGGGCAGAGCGGCCCGTCCCGGGCCGCCGGCCGCCGCCCACGCCGCGATGGCCCGGATCGCGCTCTCGTCGAGGACCCCGCCCAGCCACACCGGCGCCCCGCCGAGGGCCCGACCGGCTGGCGAGGGCTGCACGACGACCACGTTGGACCGGTCGCACGCGTCGAGGCAGTCGGTGACCCGCACCCGCGCATGCTCGCGGACCTCGGCACGCAGCAGCCGGAGCTGCGCCTCGTGGTCGACCTCCGGATGCTTGCCCGCAGTGCCGCAGCAGCAGCCGCGGCACACACTGATGCGACACGGCGACGCCGGGCCCTGCCCCGGTTCGACCCTCACCCCGACGTGGCGGCGGCCGGAGTGGAGCTTCCCTGCTGCGCCCGCCCGGCGCGCTCCAGCAGCAGGCCGGTGACCAGGCCCAGCGTCGCCCATAGGGCCGCCAGCTGGGCGAGGGAGGCCAGCCGGAAGCGCCACAGCAGCTCTGCCGGGATGTCGGGGGGGACCGTGTCGGGAGTGGCCGGCCACAGCGCGAGCACGGCGACGAAGAGCAGCGCCCCGGCGGCGGCGGCCGCGCTGACCCGCTCGGGATGCCGCCATCCCCGCCGGGCGAGCGCGGCGGCGATCACGGTCACCGCGAGCAGCACCAGGATGCCCGCCGCCAGCAGGGTCAGGTACAGCAGCGTGCGGGCGCCGACCGTCTCCGGGTCGCCCACACCGGGGGGACTGGCCGGATACTTGACCGAGGGCAGCAGCGCCAGCACGCCGAAGCCGGCCGCGGCCAGCACCAGGGCGCGACCGAAGTCGCCGCCGCCGGGCAGCCGGTGGCGGGCGCGGGCGAAGACGACGGCGAAGACCACGCCGAGGGCCAGCCCGACGAGCACCGCCGTGAGCAGGCCCCCGACGACCTGCACCGGGCGACTGAACACCTCCTCGTGCTGCTCGCCGGAGGCGTGGGCGCGGGCGTCCTCGACCACGAGGGCGGCGCGGATGACGGGCTCGACGACCAGCAGGCTCACCAGGGCTGTGGTGAGACCGGCAGCGGCACCGCCGAGCGCGCAGCGTCGGAGAATCGCTCCCAGCAGGAGCGGCTGCACGACGAGCCCCTAGTGGCAGGGCACGCCGAAGGCGTGCCGCCCGTCGTGGGTGAACTCGTGCACGAACTCCGCGGTGCCAGCGAGCACCGCGCCGTTCTCCTGCAGCAGCAGGTAGACCACGGCGAAGGCCACCAGCAGCAGCGCCCAGGCCCACGCGGGGACCTCGACGGGTGCGGCGGTGGACGGGGTGGGCGACGCGGCGGCGTAGGGCAAACTCATGGGGAGCCTCTCTTCCATGCCTCGTGGAGATGCTGGGTGCGCCGCAGCCGGTCTCCTGGCTCCCGGATCGATGCGCGCCCTGGCCTTCCCGGACCCGCCTCGTCGGCGGCTCCAGTGGCAACGGCAGGGTCTGCTCCCCGGTCACAGTGGCGAGGACCACGCCGGACTCGCACCGGCTTCCCGAACACTGCGGCGGTCGCAGCGTATCGCCGCCCTCGCGCCGGCACAACCTGGCTCCCGCGCCCGCGCGGCCCCCCAGAAGCCACGCCGAGCGTCGGCGGGTGCACAACCACGTGTGGCTCGCGGGCAACGCCCTGCAGACCGCGGTGCGGGCCGGCGGGGATCTGAAGGACAAGCAGGTCGCCGGCGCGGTCGCCGCGCTCGACGAGAACTCCGTGGACCTGTCCAAGACGAGAAGATCGCCGACTGAGCTCCACCGCCGCACCCGACGAGGGGCGCCTCTTCCGTACGGGGGAGGCGCCCCTCGTCTCGTGCAGCGCGCCGTGTCGGCGGGTAGGGGCAGCCCCGGCGACCGAGGTGCGGGCGCGGAAGAGGGCAGGCGGGCCGTGACGAGCAGCCTCATCCGTACGCAGGGCACGCCCGAGGCGGAGGAACGTGTCCGCGCGTTCCTCGACGAGCGCGCCCACAGGGTGGGGGAGCGCTGAGCGCGAGCCGCGGCGCACCCGTCCCCGCCGCCGGTCACCCGCCGGCCTCCCCCGGCTTCCGGCGCCTGTCGGTCGCCGTCTCGGCAGCGGGGATCACCACGTTCGCGCTGCTCTACTCGACTCAGGCCCTGCTGCCGCTGCTGGGGCAGCACTTCGCCGTCTCCCCCGCGCAGAGTGCCCTGACGGTGTCCCTGGCCACGCTCGGCCTCGGAGCGGGGCTGCTCGTCGCCGGGCCGCTCTCCGACGCCTGGGGGCGCACCCCGCTGCTGCGGGCCTCGCTGGGCGCCTCGGTCGTCGTGGCCGTCGCCACCGCACTTGCCCCCTCCTGGCCGGCGCTGCTGGTGCTGCGCACCCTGCAGGGCGTCGCGCTGGCCGGGCTGCCGTCGGTGATGATCGCCTACCTGCGCGAGGAGGTGCGTCCCGACGCGCACGCCCGCGCGACCGGGGGCTACATCGGCGGCACCGCGCTGGGCGGCATGCTCGGGCGCCTCGTCACCGGCGGGGTCGCCGAGCTCGCCGGCTGGCGAGCAGCGCTGGCGGTCATCGCCGCCCTCGCCGCCGCCTGCGCCCTCGTGGCGCACCTGCTGCTGCCACCCTCCACCGGGTTCCGGGCGACTCCGCAGCATCCCGCGGCGCTGCTGCGCAACCTGCGCACCGCGCTGGCCGACCGCGTCCTGCTCGCGCTGTACGCGACCGGCGCGGCGCTCATGGGCGCCTTCGTCGCCGTCTACAACGCCCTGGGCTTCCGGCTGACCGCGCCGCCGTACGCCCTCGGCGTGGGCGCCGCCAGTCTCGTCTTCGTGGCCTACGCCGTCGGCTCGGTGGCCTCACCGCTCGCCGGGCGGATCGCGGACCGCCGCGGGCGGGGCCCGGCCCTGCGAGCGGCGACGCTGGTCATGGCCGCCGGGCTGCTGCTCACCCTGCCCGTCCCGCTGGCCGTGCTCGTCCTCGGCGTGCTGGTCCTGACCGCCGCCTTCTTCGCGGCGCACGGGCTGGCCAGCGGCTGGGTGTCGGCCCGGGCGCACGCCTCGGGCGCCGGCGCGGGCCAGGCCAGCAGCCTCTACCTGATCGCGTACTACGCCGGCTCCTCTGCGGCGGGGGCGCTCGCGGGTGGGGCCTGGGAGGCGACCGGATGGGCAGGGGTCGTCGTCCTGGCGCTGGGCTCCCTCGCCGTTGCCGTGGTGCTCGCGCAGGGCCCGTTGCGCCGCGCGGCCTGAGGGCCGGCGCGGGGCAGCGTCCTCAGCGACCGGCGCCCGCCGGCGCCGGCTCCGCCGTGCCGGCACCCACCCGGGACCCCGGGTCGTCGCGCAGGTCGAGCACGGCCCGGACGCGACCCTCCGACCCCGGCGCCAGGCTGCTACCGCCGGTGAAGACCTCCTCGGCGGTCACCAGCTCCTCGAGCCGCTGGAGGTAGTACGAGCGCAGCCGCTCGTACTCCTCGCGCTGCTTCTCGAACAGCAGGGTGATGCCCTCCTCCAGCGCGCCCCGGCGCTGCCGCGCGTCGAGCACGGCCGCCTCCACCCGCGCGTACGCCTCGCGCTCGAAGACCGTCGCGTGGGCCCGCACCTGCTCGATCAACGACTGCGCCGTGGCCCGGGCCTCGTCGACGACCCCGTCGTGCAGGTGCTGGGCCTCGAGGGCGATCCGCTCGGCCTGCCGCTGGCTTTCGGCGAGCAGCTGGTCGACCTGGCGCTGCGCGGTGGAGAGGATCGACAGGGCGTGGTCGACGATCTGCTGCTCGTTCGGCACCGGGCACGCCCGCCGCGACGGGTGCGGGCGAGCCCTGCTCTAGCCCGGTGACGCGCTGGCGGGCAGCGCGCAGCTCGGCGTCCAGCTGCTGCCACTCGCGGCTGACCGTGTCGAGGAACTGGTGGACCTGGTCCTTGTCGTAGCCCCGCTGACCGAGAGGAGAGCGGTCGAAGACGGCGTTGCGCACGTCGGAGGGAGACAACGGCATCCGAATCACCTCAGGGGTCCTTCGCGGCGGACAGATCAGGTACGAGTGGCTGGGGATGGTCAGGCGATGCCGTAGTCGGCCACCGAGATCCGCTCCGGCGAGACGCCGAGCTCCTCGAGGCTGTGCCGGGTCGCCGAGACCATCGGCGTGGAGCCGCACACGTAGGCGTCGGGGTCGTCGAGGCGCCCCCGGGCGGCGAGGACGTCGGCGACGGTGCCCCTCGTCCCGGAGTACGTGGGGTCGTCGGAGACGAGCGTCGTCACCGTCAACCAGGGCCGGGTCGCCTCCAGCCGCTTGAGCGAGTCGAGGTCGTAGAGATCCTCCGTGCGGCGCACGCCGAAGATCAGCTCCACTCCGGCGCGGCTGGGTGGGGCCTCCGGCGCGCAGGCCTCCAGCAGGGCCTTCATCGGGGCCCGCCCGGTGCCGCCGGCGGCCAGCAGGACCGGCCGCTCCGAGGCCTCCGGGAAACGCAGGCCCTGCACCGGGGGCCCGAGCCTGACGGTGTCGCCGACGCCGGTGTGGTGCACGAGCGTGCCGCTCACCAGCCCGCCGGGCACCGCGCGGACGTGGAACTCGAGGCCTCGTCCGCGCGGCGAGCGTTCGCGACCCCGTACGCCCGCCACACCCGCGGCCACCGGGTCGTCTCCAGCCACACCGACTGCCCCGGCACCGTCGCCAGCGCCGGCCTCGGGCGTACGGTCACGACCGCGATCTGCGCGCTGCGCAGCTCGTGCTCGACGACCTCCGCGTCGTACCACGGTGGCTCGGCGGCGGCTTCGTCAGCGGCGGCGACCATCGCCTCGGCCGCCGTGGTGTAGGCGGCGACCCAGGTCTGCTCGACCTGGGGTCTCCAGTCCGACCCGGAGAAGTGGCGCAGCGCCGCGAGCAGGCTGTCGCCGACCGCGCCGTAGTGCGCGGCGACCGCCCCGAACTTGCGGTGGTCACGTCCCAGCCCCTGCAGGAAGGGCACGAGCTCCTCGGCGTCGTCGACGTGCGTGACGATCTGCACGAGCGCGCCGAGCAGCCGCCCGCGCTGCGCCGACATCGACATGGGGAACATGTCCCGCACGTCCGGATGGTGCAGGAACAGGTAGGAGTAGAAGTACAACGGCACGTCGTCGCCGTGCTTCGCGACCCGCTCCCACGAATCGCGCGGGACCTGGACGTCCATCTCCTCCGGCCTCCCTTCGGCGCACAGGCGCGACGGTCGCGGTGGCGAGAAGCGCCAACCTATCTACCGGCCCGTCGAAGGCGGGTCAATTCCGGATGGCCCCCGCCGCTCCCCGTACGCTTCGCCCGGCGGCGCCCGGCACCCGGCGCCCGGACGGGGGCGGGCCGCGGCGCGAGAGGAGTTCGGGTGGACATCAAGGGCAGCGTCGCCCTCGTCACCGGGGGCGGGTCGGGCCTGGGTCTGGCCACGGCGCAGCGCCTTGCCGGCCTCGGCGCCCGGGTGGTGGTGGTCGACCTCCCGGGCTTCGGTGCGGAGGCGGCCGTCGAGCAGCTCGGCGACGCGGTCTTCGCGCCGGCCGACGTCACCGACGAGACCGCGGTGACCGCGGCACTCGATGCAGCGGGCGAGCTGGGCGACCTGCGCGTCGTGGTGAACTGCGCGGGCGTCGTGCGCCCGGGCAAGGTGCTGGGCAAGGCGGGCCCGCTGCCCCTGGAGTCGTTCACCCGCGAAGTCATGGTCAACCTCGTCGGCACGTTCAACGTCGCGCGGCTGGCCGCGGCGCGCATCGCGGCGGCCGAGCCGCTCGAGGACGAGCGCGGCGTCATCGTGTTCACCGCCTCGGTGGCCGCCTTCGACGGGCAGATCGGCCAGCCCGGCTACTCCGCGTCCAAGGGCGGGGTCGTCGGGATGACGCTGCCGATGGCCCGCGAGCTGGCCGCCAACCTCATCCGGGTCGTGACCGTCGCCCCCGGCATCTTCGAGACCCCGATGATGGCCAGCCTCTCGGAGTCGGCGCGTCAGTCGCTGGGGCAGCAGGTGCCCCATCCGAGCCGCCTCGGGCGAGCCGGCGAGTACGCCGCGCTGGTGCAGCACATCATCGAGAACCCCATGCTAAACGGCGAGACGATCCGCCTCGACGGCGCAATCCGCCTCGCCCCCCGCTGACCCCCCACCTCTCGCCGTGATCGTGCAGTTCTCGCGGACCCCCGGCCCGCCGGTTCCTCGGCCTGCCCCGTCTCGGCGCCTCCCTGTTGCGACGTCCCAGCATGGCGCGGGCTCGCGGGGGTACGCGCACCGCCATGGCCAAGTTCCAGGTGACCGAAGTGCAGAAGGCCCTCAAGGGCTTCGACTATCCCGGCTCCGCCGCTGACCTCGCGAAGCAGGCCGAGTCGAACGGGGCGGACGCTGCTCTGGCCGACGCCCTGCGCAGCCTCGGCAAGGACAGCTTCGACTCTCCCACCACTGTCATGCACGAGCTCTCGGCCCAGGCCGATGCCCTCGGCGGCCCCACCGAGGGTGGGCGCAAGGAGCGTCAGACCAAGGACATCGAGGGACCCGCGTTCCAGGTGACCGAGGTGCAGAAGGCTCTCAAGGGCGCCGACTACCCGATGGAGGGCCAGGATCTCGCGGAGCTGGCGAAGTCCAACGGTGCCGACGAGCAGCTCGTCGAGGCGCTGCGCGGCGTCGGCGAGGTCGGCGGGCCCAACGGGGTGATGAAGGAGCTCAAGGGCCACCTCGGCGGGCCCACGAAGAGCGACGGCTGAACCGCTCCCGGCCGCGCCGGTCAGCGCACCACCCGGCCGCGGAGCACGACCCGGCGGGGTGCCGCGAGCACCCGTAGGTCGGCCCGCGGATCCGCGGGCAGGACCACGAAGTCGGCCGGCGCGCCCTCCTCGAGGAGGGCGGGCC
>JALYMT010000180.1 GCA_030773555.1 Actinomycetota bacterium
CGCCGGGGGTGGTGCGTGACGCTCCGCCGGAGCGCTCGGGTCACCGGTTCTGCGGGAAGCCCAGGTTGATCCCCCCGTGGCTCGGGTCGAGCCAGCGGGAGGTGATGACCTTGCGGCGGGTGAAGAAGTACAGGCCTTCCTCCCCGTGGGCGTGCAGGTCGCCGAACAGCGAGTTCTTCCAGCCCCCAAAGGAGTAGTAGGCCATCGGGACCGGGATCGGCACGTTGACCCCGACCATGCCGACCTGAACGTCGGTCTGGAAGCGGCGCGCCGCCCCGCCGTCGTTGGTGAAGATCGCCGTGCCGTTGCCGTAGGGGTTGTTGTTGATGACGGAGAGCGCTTCGTCGTACGAGCCGGCGCGCAGCATGATCAGGACCGGTCCGAAGATCTCGTCCTTGTAGATCGACATGTCGGTCGAGACCTTGTCGAACAGCGTCGGGCCCAGCCAGAACCCGTCGGGCTCGCCGTCGACCTCCACCCCGCGGCCGTCGACCACGAGCTCGGCGCCGGCCTGCTCGCCCTGCTCGATGTAGCCGGCGACCCGGTCGCGGTGCTCACGGGTGACCAGGGGCCCATGTCGCAGCCGCGCCGCCCGTCGCCCACCTTCAGCGTGGCGATCCGCTCCCGGATCTTGTCCGCGAGCTCGTCACCCACCGGGTCGACCGCGACGATCGTCGAGATCGCATGCAGCGCTCCCCGGCCGAGCCGAAGCCGGCGCTGACGGCGGAGTCCGCGGTGAGGTCCAGATCGGCGTCGGGCAGCACGATCATGTGGTTCTTCGCCCCGCCCAGGGCCTGCACCCGCTTGCCGTGCTGGGTGCCGGTCTGATAGACGTAGCGGGCGATCGGGGTGGAGCCGACGAAGCTGATCGCGCCGACGTCGGGGTGCTCCAGCAGCCGGTCGACGGCGACCTTGTCGCCGTGCACGACGTTGAACACGCCCTCGGGCAGGCCGGCCTCGGCCCACAGCTCGGCCATCCAGTTCGCCGCCGAGGGGTCCTTCTCGCTGGGCTTGAGCACCGCCGCGTTGCCGCAGGCGATCGCCAGGGGGAAGAACCACATGGGCACCATCGCCGGGAATTTGAACGGCGAGATGATGCCGACGACGCCGACCGGCTGCCGGATGGAGTAGGAGTCGACGTTCGTCGAGACGTTCTCCGAGAAGTCGCCCTTCAGCAGCTGCGGTGCGCCGCAGGCGAACTCCACCACCTCCAGCCCGCGGTTCACCTCACCGAGGGCGTCGGAGACCACCTTGCCGTGCTCGTCGGTGATGATCCGCGCCAGCTCCTCCCGGCGCTCGGCCAGCAGGTCGCGGAAGGCGAACATCACCGACGTGCGCTTGGCCAGGGAGGTGCGGCCCCAGTCGCGGGCGGCGGCCACCGCCACGTCGACGTCCTCGGCGGAGGCGAGGTCGACCCGGCCGGCCTCCTGACCGGTGGCCGGGTCGTAGACGGGCCCGGACCGGCCGGAGCTGCCGCTGAACGGCTTGCCCTCGACCCAGTGGGAGACGTGCTTCATCGGAGTGCTTTTTTCCTTGCGGCGTGGGGGGCGCCGCGTCCCGTCCTCGTCGTGGTCTTCATCGCGGTCTCCGGCGCCGTGCGCATCCGGAGCCTCACTTGGTCCCGCGGATGCGCTCGATGATCGCGCTGCAGTCCAGGTCCGCGTAGCCGTCGGCGGCGAAGGAGTCCCACAGGTCGCGTGCGGTGTCGGCCATCTCCAGCTCGGCCTTCACGTCCTCCGCGGCGGCGGTCGCCAGGCGCAGGTCCTTGAGCATGAGCGCGGTCGCGAAGCCCGGCTTCCAGTCGTTGCTGGCCGGGCTGCTCTCGTTGATCCCCGGGACCGGGGTCCAGGTCCGCAGGGCCCAGCAGTCGCCCGAGGAGGTGGAGGCCACGTCGTAGAAGGTCCTGGGGTCTAGACCGAGCCGCTCGGCGAGGACGAATGCCTCGCACACCCCGGCGAGGGAGATGCCGAGCAGCATGTTGTTCGCGATCTTCGCGGCCTCGCCCATCCCCGGCCCGCCGCAGTGCACGATGCGCCGGCCCATCGCCTCCAGGACGGGTCTCGCCCGCTCCACCACGTCGGCGTCCCCGCCCACCATGAAGGTCAGGGTCGCCGCGCGGGCCCCGCTCACCCCACCGGACACCGGCGCGTCCAGGTACGCCTGCCCCGCGCCGGAGACCGTCTCGTGCATGCGCTGGGCGGTGGGCACGTCGATGGTGGAGCAGTCCAGGACCAGCGCACCCTGCCCCAGGGCGGCCAGCACCCCGTCCGGCCCGGTGAGCACCTTCTCCACCACCTGCCCGTTAGGCAGCATCGTGACGACGACGTCGGCTCCGGTCACCGCCGAGGCGAGGTCGTCGCGGACCTGCACTCCCGCGTCCCGCGCCGCGCCGGCGGCTTCGGGGGAGAGGTCGAACCCCTGCACCTGGTTCCGCGCGGCGACGAGGTTCGCCGCCATGGGTCCGCCCATGTTCCCTAGTCCGATAACGGCGACGGTTGCCACGGTGGGCCTCCTCCACGACTGGAACGGGTCATCCCACCTCGTTCTGCCCCCGCAGGCGGGTTGCAGACGAGAGTGAGCCTCCCTCCCGAGCTGGACAAGGAGCCAACTTTCCACAGGGGTGTGCGTTTCTGCACACTTGCCTACGTGATCTCGGCCGACGACCTGCGCTACTTCCTGGCCGTGGCCCAGCGGCGGCGACTGGTCGGCGCGGGGCGGCTACTCGCCGTGGACCACACCACCGTGGGCCGGCGGATCGCCGCGCTGGAGAGGTCCCTAGGGCAGCGGCTCTTCGACCGGACCGTGGATGGATGGCAGCTCACCGACGCCGGCCGTCGCCTGGTGCCGGCGGCCGAGTCGGTCGCGGCCACCCTCCTCGACGTCGAGGAGTCGCTGGGCGCCTGGGGACTGTCGGGGACGCTGCGCATCACCGCCCCCGACGGCTTCGGCGCCCTGCTCGTCGCCCCCGCGCTGCGCGGGCTCAAGCTCCGTCATCCCGACCTCGTGATCGAGCTGGTGACCGCCACGCAGCACCTGCCGCAGACGGTGCGGGAGTTCGACGTCGCGGTGACCCTGGAGAAGCCGACGTCGCCGCAGGTCGTGTCCCGCAAGCTCAGCGACTACGTGCTGCGGCTCTACGCCAGCCGAGACTACCTCGCTGAGCACCGCCCGATCCGGGTGCTGGACGACCTGCGCAGTCACCCCCTCGTCTGGTACGTCGAGCAGCTGCTCGACCTCTCGCCGCTGCGGACGCTCTCCGAGCTCCTGCCCGTGCCCGCGACGGTGCAGTCCACGAACGTCTTCGCCCAGTGGCAGGCAGCCGCGGCAGGGGTCGGCGTGGCGGTGCTCCCGCAGTTCGTCGCCGCGGGCGACCCGCGGCTGTGCGTCGTGCTGCCCGAGCTGGAGTTCTCCCGCAGCTTCTGGCTGGTGGTGGCCCGCGAGCACGCGCGTTTCGGCCGGGTCGCCGCCGTCACCGGCGCCATCGAGGAGGCGGTCGCCTCGGCCCAGCGCCGCCTCAACGGCCCGCCCGACCCGGCGATGCTGCCAGGACCTGTCCGACCTGCCCGACCTGCCCGGGAGGAGCGCTGATCGGCTAGCCCGAGGGGGGAGCTCCCGGTCCCGGCGCGCCCGGCCGGCGGAACTGGGTGTCCCGGTGGGCGGCGAGATCCTCGGCCAGGCGCCGCTTGAGCTCCAGGCGCTTGGCCTTGCCCGTGACGGTGTAGGGCACGTCGTCCCCGAACACGACCACCTTGGGCTGCCGGGCGAAGTCGAGCCGCTGGGCGCAGTACGCGAGCAGCTCCTCCTCGCTCACGGGCTCGGCGGCCACGACGTAGGCCGCGACCTCCTCCCCGTAGAACCGGTTGTCGAACGGGACGGCGAGGGCGTAGCGCACCGCGGGATGAGCCCGCAGGACCTCGTCGATCTCGAAGGGTGAGAGGTTCACCCCACCACGGATGATCATCTCCTTGATGCGCCCGGTGATGAAGTAGAAGGGCTCCCCGTCCGGCCCCGGCGTCCAGAAGCCCTCGTCGCCGCTGTGGAACCAGCCGCCGCGGAAGGCCTCCTCGGTCGCCTTCGGGTGGCCGGCGTACCCCCGCATGACCGTCGCGCCCCGGATCGCCAGCTCCCCGCGCTGCCCCTCGGGCAGGGGAGTGTCGTCCTTGCCCAGCACGCTCATCGCCACGTGCGGCAGTGTCGGGCCGATGCTCGGGAACCCGAAGTCCCGGTACCAGCACGTGCGCTCCGCCTCGGGCAGCCGGGGCATCAGGGTGGCCACCGCCGTCGTCTCGGACAGCCCGTAGAGGTGGCGGACCGGCACCCCGAAGGTCCGCTCGAAGCTCAGCACCGTCTCGCTGAGCAGTGGGCCCGCCCCGCACAGCAGCTCCCGCAGCAAGGCGCGAGCGTTCCCGTCGGAGCTGAGCAGGAACTCGAGCAGGGAGGGCACCACGCTGCAGACGGTCGCCTGCTCGTCCGCCGCGTCCGCCCAGAACCGCTCGCTGCGGAACCGGTCGCACAGCACGGTCGAGAACCCGCCGTACCAGGGCAGCAGGCTGCTGATCACCAGGCCGTTGACGTGGTGGACCGGCAGGACGGTGAGGACGCGGGTGTCCGCTCCCCAGCCCAACCCGCCCAACAGGGCATCGCAGTCAGTGAGCAGGTTGGCGGCGGTGAGCACGACACCCTTGGGCTCCCCGGTGGTCCCGCTGGTGTAGACCCGCACGGCGTCGGCGTGCAGGTCGACGCCGTGCTCCCGAGCGGCCGGCTCCACACCGGGTCCCTGCGCAGCCTGCTGGGCGGACGGGGCCGAACCGGGGTCGCGGGCGGGCAGGTCCTCGACGGCTCGCAGGGGTACGGGTGAGCGGGCCGCGATCGCTGCCGCTCGCTCCCGCCAGACCGGGCCGTGGACCAGCACCCTCACCTGCGCGTCGGCCACGACGTAGGCCTGCCGGTCGGCGCCGTCACCGGGGTTGAGGGGGACGCAGCAGGCGCCGAGGACCCAGCAGGCGTAGGCAAGGGCCAGGGCGTCGGCGCTGTTCCCGGCCAGGGTCGCCACGTTGTCCCCCGGCCCGACGCCCTCCTCCTGGAGCCAGGAGGCCGTAGCGTGCACCCGGCCCCGCCAGCTGCCGACCGGCCACTCCGCCCGCGTCCCCGCGTCGTGGTCCAGCTCCACCAGGAACAGCTGCTCGGCATCGGTCCGGGCGGCGAAGAACTCGGCGAAGTCGCGCCAGGGCAGCTGGAAGTCGTCGACCGGCGCCTGCGGGCCCTCCCGCCGGGGAGTGGGCCCGTCACCTGCGTCTGTCGCTGCCACGCCCGACACCTCCTGCCGCTGCGGAGAAGCGACGGGCCGTCAGACCAGTGCTCAGATCACCGCGTCGCCGGAGAGGGCTCGCGATCACGACCGACTGCGGTCAGGTCGGTGTGCGCGGTCTCCTTCGCCACGAGGACGGCGATGATCGTGATGATCGCTCCGCCGACCAGATAGATCGCAATGGGCACCCAGGTCCGGTACCGCGCCAGGAGAGCGACGGCGATGATCGGCGACAGGCTGCCGGCGAAGATCGACGCGAGCTGGTAGCCGATGGAGGCGCCGCTGTAGCGGACGCCGGTGCCGAACAGCTCCGAGAAGAACGACGCCTGCGGGCCGTACATCGTGCCGTGGAAGATCAGTGCGACAGTCACGGCAAACACCATGACGGTGAACGAACGGGTCTCCAGCAGGTTGAAGAAGACGAAGCCCCAGATGCCCACGCCCGCGGCGCCGATCAGGTAGAGCGGCCGGCGCCCGAGACGGTCGGACAGCGCGCCGGCGATCGGGATCCAGAAGAAGTGGACGATGGAGGCGAGCAGCACCGCGTTGAGCGCCTGTCCGCGGGGCAACTGCAGCTGCTGCGTGACGTAGGTGAGGATGAACGCGGTGAACACGTAGTAGGAGGCGTTCTCCACGAAGCGGGCGCCCATCGCCACCAGGATCTCGCGCTTGTAGTCGCGGAAGACCTGGACCACCGGCAGCTTCGGCGCCACCTCGGCGGTCGCCGCCGCCGCGGCGGCCTGCTCCCGGGCGGCCTTGAAGACCGGGGACTCCTCCACGGCCAGCCGGATGTAGAGCCCGATGAGCACCAGCACCGCGCTGAGCAGGAACGGGATGCGCCAGCCCCAGCTCAGGAACTGCTCGTCGGTCTGCACCGCGCTCAGCGCGGCCAGCACCGCGACCGCGAGGAGGTTCCCGAGGGGCACGCCGGCCTGGGGGATCGAGGCCCAGAAGCCGCGCTTCTCCGGCCCGCCGTGCTCGGCGACCATGAGCACCGCACCGCCCCACTCCCCGCCCAGCGCGAAGCCCTGCACGAGCCGCAGGACGATGAGCAGGATCGGCGCCCACACCCCGATCGTGCCGTAGGTCGGCAGCAGGCCGATGAGGAAGGTCGCCACGCCCATGAGCATCAGGGTGATGACGAGCATCGACTTGCGGCCGATCTTGTCGCCGTAGTGGCCGAAGACGATCCCGCCGAGCGGGCGCGCCACGAAACCGACCGCGTAGGTGGCAAAGGCGAGCAGGGTGCCGACCAGCGGGTCGAAGGACGGGAAGAACAGCCTGTTGAAGACCAGGGCCGCCGCCGAGCCGTAGAGGAAGAAGTCGTACCACTCCACAGTGGTCCCGACCAGGCTCGCGCCCGCCACCTTGAGGATCGAGGTACGTGGCTGCGCTGCGGTCACGCTGCCCTCGTGCGAAGTAGCCATCTCCCTGCTCTCCCTCCGGCTCGCGCTGGGCCTCGGTTGGGCAGGCTCAGGGCGAAGCGCGTTCTCCTGGCGGCAGAACCCTAGCCCGCTCCTGCGCCCATCAACGCCCGTTTCGCCGGAAACGAACCCCGCACCATGGTCGGGGTCACCCTCGGGCTCGAAGCACGTGCTCGGCGTGGCGCAGCACGGGGGCATCGACCATGCGTCCCTCGAAGGCGAACACCCCGGAGGCATCGGCCGCGGCGGCGAGCACCCGCCGGGCCCAGGCGACCTCCTCCTCGCCCGGCCGGTAGGCGGCCCGGACCACCGCGACCTGGGTGGGGTGGATGCACGCCTTGGCGGCGAAGCCACTGGCGGCCGCGTCCTCGCTCTCCCCGCGCAGCCCGTCGAGGTCGGGGATGTCGAGGTAGACCGCGTCGACAGCCGGCACCCCGGCCGCCGCGGCAGCGAGGAGGACGCCGGAGCGGGCGTGTCGGGCGACATCGCGGTAGCGACCGTCGGGGTGCCGGCTCGACCGGCCGCCGATCGCGGCGACCAGGTCCTCCGCTCCCCACATCAGCGCCACGGTGCCGGCAGCTGCTGCCAGCTCGCTCGCCCCGAGCACCCCGCGCGGGGTCTCGCAGAGGGCGAGCACCGATCGCGGGGCGAGGGCGGCCACCTGCGCGGCGGTCTCCGCCTTGGGCAGCATGAGGACGTCGTACGGCGTAGCGGCCAGCGCTTCGAGGTCGCGGGCGTGGTCCCTCCGTGCCGGGGGGGTTGACCCGGACGATGGTGCTGGCCGGGTCGAGCACGTGCTCCTGCAGGGCCTGCCGGGCGCGGGGGCGGTCCGGGGGGGCGACGCCGTCCTCGAGGTCGAGGATCACGACGTCGGCTGCGGCTGCCGCCTTGGCGTAGCGCTCGGGCCGGTCCGCGGGGCAGAACAGCAGCGCCGGCCCGGGCGGGGAGAAGGCCGTCACCCGTCCTGCTGAGGTGCCAGCCGGACGAGCGTCGTGCGTACGGCGACCGCGACGACCTCGTCGCGCTGGTTGCGCGCGGTGTGCTCGAAGGTCACCACGCCCTCCCCGGGCCGGCTGGCCGAGACCCACTTGTCGAGGACGACGGTCTCCGCGTAGAGGGTGTCGCCGTGGAACACCGGCTTGGGGAACTTCACGTCCCGGAAGCCGAGATTGGCCACGATGGTGCCCTGGGTGAGCTGCCCTACGGAGAGCCCGACCAGCGTGGAGAACGTGAACAGGCTGTTCACCAGGCGCTGCCCGAACGGCTGGGCGCTGCTCCACGCCTCGTCCAGGTGCAGCGCCTGCGGGTTCATGGTCAAGGTGGTGAACAGGACGTTGTCGGCCTCGGTCACCGTGCGCCCGGGCCGGTGCAGGTAGACGGCCTCGGGGTCCAGCTCCTCGAACCACAGCCCCCGCTGCTCGACCTGCCGGCGACCTGCCCCCGCCTCCGTCACGACCGCGCCGGTGCGTCGCTGCCCACTCCCGCCACCTCGGCGGAGTCGGCGGAGTCGGCGGAGACGGTGGCGACGCCGCTCCCCAGCGGCACCCGCTCGCCGACCTCCACCGCGACGTCGGTGACCGTGCCGTCGTGCGGTGCCTTCAGCGAGAGCTCCATCTTCATCGCCTCCATCACCGCGAGGACCTCGCCTGCCTGGACGCGCTGGCCCTTCTCCACCAGGACGGCGAGGACCGTCCCCGGCATCGGCGCCAGGACGACGTCGTCGGCCCTGGCGGTGGTCGCCGCCGCCCCCAGGGTGTCCGGCCGGGAGAACCGGGACGCCTCGCCGTGGTGCCCCACTGTGACGTCGTGCGCGCGCACCTCCACCTGGAGGTCGTGCAGGACGCCGTCGATCTCCAGCCGGAGCCGGCCGTGTCCGCCGGGGGCGGGCACGGCCGGGACAGACTCCGGCGCGGCGGCGAGCCGGTGGACCTCCCAGCGCCGACCCGGGCCCGCCGTCCCGTCCTCGCTGCCGGTCACCTCCTCGACCCTGCCTCCGCGCGGGTCGACCCGCAGCACCGCGCGCTGCCCCCTGTGCTCGAGCTCGACGAGGAGGGGAGCGGGGGGACCGGCCAGACGCCACCCGTCGGAGACGCCGAAGGGGGAGCGCGACGCTTCCGGGATGCCGAGTCCGGCGGCGTTCTCAGCCAGCGCCCAGGCGGCCGCGCACAGGGCGACACCGGCCGGCTCGGGCGGGAACGGGTCAGGGGTGCGGTCGAGCCATGCGGTGTCGATGGCCGCGTCCCGGTAGGCGGCGGAGTCGACCAGGCGCCGGAGGAAGCCGAGGTTGGTGGGCAGCCCGAAGATCGCGGTGTCGTCCAGGGCGGCGACCAGGGAGTGCCGGGCCGCCTCGCGGCTGGCCCCGTGCGCGATGACCTTGCCGAGCATGGGGTCGTACCACGTGTCGACCCGCTGCCCGGGCTGGAGCGCCGCGTCGACCCGGGCCCGGTCCGTCCAGCGCACGGTGGTGGCCACGCCGGCCTGGGGCAGGAACCCGGCGGAGGGGTCCTCGGCGTAGACGCGCGCCTCGATGGCGTGCCCGGCCAGCCCGACGTCGCGCTGAGAGAAGGGCAGCGACCGGCCCTGGGCGACATCGAGCTGAAGCCGGACCAGGTCGAGGCCGGTCACCAGCTCGGTCACCGGGTGCTCGACCTGGAGCCGGGTGTTCATCTCCAGGAGGTAGACGTCGCTCCCGGCGACCAGGAACTCCACGGTGCCGGCGTTGACGTAGCCGACCTGACGCGCCAGCCGCACCGCTGCCGACGTCACGGCCTCGCGCACCGTGGAGTCGATCGTGGGGGCCGGTGCCTCCTCCACGACCTTCTGGTGTCGCCGCTGCACCGAGCAGTCCCGCTCGAAGAGGTGCACGACGTTGCCGTGCGCGTCGGCGAGCACCTGCACCTCGACGTGCCGGCCGTGCTCCACGTAGCGCTCGATGAGGAGGGTGTCGTCGCCGAACGCGGCGGCCGCCTCCCGGCGCGCGGCCGCCAGCGCCCCGGGCAGTTCCTCGGCGCGGCGTACGACACGCATGCCCTTGCCACCGCCCCCGGCGGCCGCCTTCACGAGCAACGGCAGGCCGACCTCGGCCACCGCGCGGTCGACCAGCTCGGACTGGTCCAGGGACTCCAGCGCCGCCTCCAGCGCCGGGACGACGGGCACGTCGGCGGCGACCGCGACCCGGCGCGCCTCGTCCTTGCGGCCCATCAGCTCGATCACGTCGGCGGGCGGGCCGACGAAGACCAGGCCGGCCTCCGCGCAGGCCCGCGCGAACCCCGCCCGCTCGGAGAGGAACCCGTAACCCGGGTGCACCGCCTCGGCGCCGGTGCGCCGCGCGGCCTCGAGCAGGGCGGGGACGGAGAGGTAGGACTCCGCGGCGGGGGCCGGCCCGATGCGCACCGCGGTGTCGGCCTCGCGCACGTGCGGGGCGTCCCGGTCGGCGTCGGAGTAGACCGCGACCGTGGCCAGGCCCGCGGAGCGCGCGGCGCGCAGCACCCGGACCGCGATCTCGCCCCGGTTGGCGACCAGGAGACTGCCGAAGCTCCTGCTGAGCGGTGCCGTCATGACCAGCCCCTCACATCCGGAAGACGCCGTAGGAGGGTGGCGGGATCTGCGCGCGGGCCGCCGCGGCCAGACCGAGGCCGAGGACGCGGCGGGTGTCGACCGGGTCGATGACGCCGTCGTCCCACAGCCGCGCGGTGGAGTAGTAGGGCGAGCCCTGCGTCTCGTACTGCTCGCGGATCGGGGCCTTGAACTCCTCCTCGTCCTCGCCCGACCAGCTTCCGCCGCCAGCCTCGATGCCCTCCCGCCGGACGGTGGCCAGCACGGAGGCGGCCTGCTCCCCGCCCATGACGGAGATTCGGGCGTTCGGCCACATCCACAGGAAGCGGGGGTCGTACGCGCGCCCGCACATGCCGTAGTTGCCCGCCCCGAACGAGCCACCGATGACGACGGTGAACTTCGGCACCACCGAGCACGCCACGGCGGTGACGAGCTTCGCACCGTCCTTGGCGATGCCCCGGTTCTCGTACTCCCTGCCGACCATGAAGCCGGTGATGTTCTGCAGGAACACCAGCGGGACGCCGCGGGCGTTGCACAGCTCGAGGAAATGGGCTCCCTTGAGCGCGGACTCGCTGAAGAGGATGCCGTTGTTGGCGACCACGCCGACCGGGTAGCCCCAGACGCGCGCGAACCCGCAGACCAGCGTCTCGCCGTAGAGCGGCTTGAACTCATCGAGCCGCGAGCCGTCGACCACGCGGCGGATGACCTCCCGCACGTCGTAGGGAGTGCGCGGGTCGGGGGGCACGACGTCGTACAGCTCGGCCGGGTCGAGCGCGGGCTCCTCGGGCTCCGCCTGCCGCAGGGACTCGGCGGAGGGCCGCTCGAGCGTGCTCACCGCCGTGCGGAGCACGGCCAGGGCCTCCGCGTCGTCGGCGGCGAGGTGGTCCACCACCCCGGAGGTACGCGCGTGCACGTCGCCGCCCCCGAGGTCCTCAGCGGTGACGATCTCGCCGGTCGCGGCCCGCACGAGGGGCGGACCGCCCAGGAAGATCGTCCCCTGCTCGCGGACGATGACGGTCTGGTCGGACATCGCGGGGACGTAGGCCCCGCCCGCGGTGCAGGAGCCCATGACCGCGGCGAGCTGGGGGATGCCCGCGGCCGACATCTGCGCCTGGTTGAAGAAGATGCGCCCGAAGTGGTCCCGGTCGGGGAACACCTCGTCCTGCATGGGCAGGAAGGCCCCGCCGGAGTCGACCAGATAGAGGCACGGTAGCCGGTTGGCCGCTGCGACCGCCTGCGCCCGCAGGTGCTTCTTCACGGTGACCGGGTAGTAGGTGCCGCCCTTCACCGTGGCGTCGTTCGCCACCACCACGCACTCCCGGCCGACGATCCGGCCGACGCCGGCGACGATCCCGGCGGCGGGCACCGCGTCGTCGTACATGCCGGTGGCGGCCAGTGGGGCCAGCTCGAGGAACGGCGAGCCGGGGTCGAGCAGCCGGTCGACCCGGTCCCGCACCAGCAGCTTGCCCCGCTCGACGTGCCGTCGTCGGGCGGTCTCGCTGCCGCCGAGACGCGCTCGGGCCACCCGGTCGCGCAGGTCCTCCGCCAGGTCGCGCAGATGGCCAGGTCGGAGGGGTGAGGCTTCACCGGCACGTCCGGCATGGTCAACCAGGGGAGGAGCCGCCATGGGAGGCCTTTCCGACTCAGGCCGAAGCAAGTGCGGGTGCACGCGTATGGAAGTCGGTGGCTCCCTGGAACGCTGCACCCACACGGAACAGCCGGGCTTCGTCGAACGGTCGACCGATGATCTGCATGCCGACGGGCAGGCCCTCGTGGTCGAATCCACAGGGCACGGCGAGGGAAGGGAGGCCCGTCAGGGACGGCACCCCGGTGAATTGCATGATGGCGGCCAACATGTCCTCGTCGGTTCCGTGCTCGATGACGACTCGGGTCTCCCCGAGCCGCGTCGCGGTGAACGGCAGGGTCGGGCAGATGAAGACGTCCACAGCGTGGAAAGCGTCGAGGAACTCCGCCCGGAGGAGGCTGCGGTAGCGCTGTGCCTGGATGTAGTGGGTGGCCAGGTGCATCTCACCGAGCTCGAGGAGGAACCGTACGTCCTCGCCGTAGTCCTCGGGCCGCTCGCGCAGCCATCGCTGGTGATAGCTGCTCGGCTCGCAGGACTCGATGGTCAGCTGGGCCGAGATGTTCCCGTGGATATCCGGGATGTCGACGTCGACTACCGTCGCGCCCAGATCGGTGAGGATGTCGAGGGCGCCACGGACCGCGTCATGCACCGGCGGCTGCAGGTGGGAGAAGAAGTAGTCGGGGATGACGCCGATGCGCAGCCCCGCGACGCCGCGACTCAGGTCCGCGGTGTAGTCGCTGACCGGGACGGCGGCGCTGCCCTGGTCCTTGGGGTCATGCCCTGCGACGACGTTGAACATGATTGCGCAGTCCTCGACCGTGCGGCACATCGGGCCGACCGTGTCCATGCTCCAGGCCAGTGGGATGACGGCGTGGTTGCTGACCCGTCCGATCGTGGGCCGGATGCCGACCACTCCGTTGACGGCCGAAGGAAGACGGATCGACCCGCCGGTGTCCGTCCCGATGGCGCCGTAGCACATGCGCGCCGCCAGCGCCGCGCCCGATCCTCCGCTGGAGCCGGCCGGGAAGCGATCGGTGTCCCAAGGGTTGCGGACGAAGCCGTGGTGCGGGTTGGCGGAGGTCCCGCCCCAGGCGAACTCGTGCATGTTCGTCTTGCCCAGGATGATCGCCCCCGCGCCCTTGAGCCGTGCGGTCACCGTCGCGTCCTGGTCGGGCACCCAGTTGCCGAGGATCTTGCTCCCTGCGGTGGTGGTGTGCCCTGCGACGGCGACGTTGTCCTTGAGGGCCACCGGTACGCCATGCAGCGGGCCGAGCACATGCCCCGCACGGATCATCGTCTCGGCCGCCTGTGCGACCTGGCGGGCCTCGTCGGCGTAGACGCTGATGAAGGCCCGGAGTGTTTCGTTGTGCCCGTCGATGCGCTCGAGGCAGGCGTCGACGAGCTCGGTCGGCGACACTTTCTGGTCAGCGACGAGCCGGGCGGCCTCCGCGAGAGTGAGGTCGCCGGAGTCCGTGCTCATCCCGATGCTGCTCATCGTTCGCCAGCCTCCTGCGTGGGTTGGGTGGCCGCGACGGGCTGGGTGAAGACGGTCGCAGGCAGGACCGCTGAGTGCTCTGCGGCGCTCATCTTCCAGCTCAGCTCGTTCGCCGCTGTCAGCCATGCGGCGAGCTGGGGAGCGAGCGATTCGGCGCGTTCCGGGGGCAGGGGCAGAGCCGCCAGCTGGGCCAGGGCACGGACGATCTCCGGGGTCACCGTCGTTCGCGGCGGAGGCATCGTCATGGTCGACCTTCTTCCCGGCTCGGTGATCTCACACGCCCATGTACTCGTGCTGCAGTTCCTTGTCGCTCAGGACGTCGCCAGCAGGCAGGTCCCGGACGATGAGTCCCTTGTCCATCAGGAACGCATGTTGGGCGATCTTCGTGGCGAAGTCGAGGTTCTGCTCCACGAGGACAAGGTGATCGCCCGCTGGTCGTTGATCGACTGAACCGTCTCGGCGATCTGGTCGACGATCGACGGCTGGATGCCCTCCGACGGTTCGTCCAGGAGAAGGATGCGCGGGTCGGTCATGAGCGCGCGGCCCAGGGCGAGGATCTGCTGCTGCCCGCCGCTGAGCCCTCCACCCGGCTCGTTCCGCTTGAGCGCCAGGACCGGAAACTCGTCGAAGATGTCCTGGAGGCGATCCTTCCAGTCCCGCTGACCCGTCGCGTAGGCAGCGACGCGAAGTTCAGTAAGTGGTCACCGACTGGCCGGACGTGTTGCCGCTGAGCGAGCTGTCAATCCCCTCGGAGCGTGTAGACGGGTCCGTCATGCTGGGACCAGCTCGGCCGGAGTGCTGATCTTGTGTTGGTGTTCGTAGTCGATGGGGCTGATGCCGCCGCACCAGCCGTGCCGGCGGCGGGTGTTGTAGAACGCGTCGATCCACCGGCCGACGGCGAGGCGGGCCTGCTCTCGGGTGGTGAAGGCGTGCCGGTAGACGAACTCGGTCTTCCAGGATGCTGTTGACGAGGATGTCCCGAGTTCCGTAGAACTTCGGCGGCGGCCCGTTGTGCGTCAGGCTGCGACGACGTCCTCATCATGCAGGCCGGGTGCGACAGTTTCGACGCCGACGTGCCGGTTGAGCGCCTCGCGTAGCGCGGGCAGGTCCAGGTGGCCGTTGACCCGGCGGAACTGCTTGCCGGCCTCGAGTGAACCGGGGACGGTTCAGAGCATGCCGGCTGCGCACCAGCGCAACGCCATTTGCCCGTCCTGCCACCGGGTGACGTTGCGGGAGTGATGCCGGCAGATCGAGATCATCGATTCGATCGCATTGGTGGAGCGCAGGGTGCGGGCCAGGGTCGGGGGCACCTCCAGGCGCAGGATCGTCAACGTCTCGGCGAGCCCTTCGCGCAGGCTGCCCGCCGCTCCCGGGTGGGTCCGTTCCAGCTCCTTGGCCAGCGTGAGCAATTGGGCCTGGGCGTCGAGGGCGGACTCGGCGTGATACGCGGCGCGCATCCGGGACTCGACCGGGCCGCGCAGGCGCTCGGGCAGGTGGTCCCGCACGTTTCGGATCTTGTGGAGTTGGCAGCGTTGGATCACCGGGGCGTCGAACACCTCCTTCACCGCGGTGGCCAGCGCCTTGGCCCCGTCGATGACCACGAGGACCGGGCGGGTGACGTCGAGGCCGCGCTCGCGCAGCCCCGCGAGCAAGCCCCGCACCGTGGTGGTGTTCTCCGTCGAGCCTTCCACCAGCGCCAGCGGGTGCTTGACCCCCTCGGCGTCGATACCGAGCGCGACGACGCACAGGTGCTCACCGAAGTGCACCCCGTCGACCATGAGGGCGAGCAGAGCTGGACTCTCCGATCAGCCTGCGCTTCCTGGCCCGCTTCGACTGCCAAGACCGCGCCGACTGGCTCACCCCTCGCCGGCTGGGCGCCTGGCTGCGCTCGGTGGGCTACTGCGGCCGAGCCGACCCCGCCGCCCTGCACGCCCGCCTGCTCGCCGCGCCCCGCGGCGCCACCGCCGAGCAGGGACAGGCCCAGGCGCAGATCACCCGCGCTCTGCTGGCCGCCCTGACCGCGCTGGTCGAGCAGATCAAAGCACTGGCCGAGCAGATCAGCGAGCAGCTCGACGCGCACGCCGACGCCCACATCTTCACCAGCCTGCCCCGCTCCGCCACGGTGCGCGCCGCCCGGCTGCTCGCCGAGATCGGCGACTGCCGGGCCCGCTTCCCCACCCCCGAGTCCCTGGCCTGCCTGGCCGGTGTCGCGCCCTCCACCCGCGAGTCCGGCAAGCATCGGGCAGTGACCTTCCGCTGGGCCGCAGACAAGCAGCTCCGCGACGCGGTCTGCGACTTCGCCGGCGACTCCCGCCACGCCAACCCCTGGGCTGCCCACCTCTACCGGCAAGCCCTCGCCCGCGGCCACGACCATCCCCACGCGGTCCGCATCCTCGCCCGCGCCTGGCTCTACGTCATCTGGCACTGCTGGCAGAACCACACCGCCTACGACCCCGCCGAGCACGGAGCCCTCCAAACCCTGCTCAAGCAAGATCAACCCCAAGTGGCTTGACACAGGGCTACTCACAGGCGTGGCGGAGGCAGACGGCTACCGCCACGCAGCCGTCGTGCGGCTCGCCGGGGGAGCCCGCGAGCGGGGCATGGATCGGGATCCCGCGGTGCGTCGGGCGCTGGATGAGACCGCTGCTGAGGACGAGGCGTTTGACGCCCGGGTGGCCAAGCGACTCGAGGAGACGCTGGCCGACCCGACGCCCGGCATCCCGCTTGAGAAGTTCTTGCGCTCCCACGACAT
>JALYMT010000181.1 GCA_030773555.1 Actinomycetota bacterium
AGAAGCGGCCATTTTCGGCCACCTCAGACCTGTGCAGTGATCATAGAAGCTGTGTGCGGACGGCCACGGCGACCAGGCCCGCACCGTCCTTGATCTGCGGCAACGCATTTACGTGAACACGCCACCACTGAAGTGCCAACCGCCGAGCGGCGGACGTTGTCAGTAGGAATGCGGCCTGGAAGGCGCGTTCCTACTGACAACCCGTCGGCTGCGTCTTCCCGTCAGCGGCTCATCATTCGCCGGGCGGCCATGGCCGTGATGCCCGCGAGGACCGCTTTGGCGACCGGGTTGCCGCCGCCCATCGGCCGCCGAGGCCGCCGCCGCCCATCGGCCCGCCGAGCCCGCCGCCGCCGGCCAGGCCGCCGAGAACCGCACCCAGGCCACCCATGCCACCCGTCCCGGCGCCACCCATGCCACCGCCACCCATGCCGCCACCGAGCAGCGACTCCAGCAGGCTCGGGTTCTGCCGGCGTACCGAGGTGGTCAGCCGAGCGAGCGAATCGGGGTCGGGCGAGCCGTCGTAGTCGGCGTCGACGCCCTGGGAGCGGGCCTGCTCATAGAGCTCGGAGCCGAAGCGGGCGCGCTCCTCGGGGTCCAGGCGGCCGTAGGAGTCGCGCGCGGACTGGTAGTAGGTGTCGTCGTCGACCTCGCCCGCCACCTGGCCGTAGCGCTGGGCGACCTCGTCGTCGTCGTAGCCCTCGTGGGGGTGCCCCTGGTCGTAGCGGGCGGCGAAGTCCTCGTACGACGAACGGCGGTCACCGCCGCCGAGCAGCTCGTCCAGCAGTCCCATGACGTCCTCCGGCTCCCGGGGTGCGACCTGCCCCCCGCGCTGCTCCCGGCCGTACCCCGCTGGCGGCGGGACACGCGGGGCGCCCGGTCGGACGTGCACGGGGCAAGCGCCTCGGTCTTCTCTAGGATGGGCAGCCGACATGGGGGGCGGGAGGCGAGGTGGAGGTCACTGACCTGCAGCCGCTGATCGCCTTCCCCCCAACCTCGAGCCCGCTGCGCATCCGCACCCTGCTCGTCGAAGACGACGACGGCGACGCCTTTCTCGTCCAGGACCTGCTCGAGGAGACCGCGGCGCCCGTCGAGCTGGTCCGGGCCCGCACCCTCGCCGAGGCGACGAGCGAGCTGTCGTCGGTCTCCTGCGTGCTGCTCGACCTCGGCCTGCCCGACACCGACGGCCTCTCCGCCGTGCAGAAGGTGCGGGAGCTGGCGCCGCACGCCGCCGTCCTGGTGCTCACCGTCCTGGCCGACGAGCACCTGGGCGTCGCCGCGGTCGCTGCCGGCGCGCAGGACTACCTGGTGAAGGGCTCGGTGGCCGGGGACCTGCTGGTCCGCTCGATCCGCTACGCCGTCGAGCGGCAGCGGGCCGACGAGTCGCTGCGCCGGCTGCAGGAGTCGGAGCTGCGCGCCGAGGAGAACGCCCGGCTCGAGCGCGGACTGCTGCCGACCCCGCTCACCTCCGACCCGGCGCTGTCGTGCGTCACGCGCTACCGCCCCGGGCGCCGCCGGGCGCTGCTCGGCGGCGACTTCTACGACGTGCTCGAGGACGAGGGCGGCGCGCTGCACGTCCTGATCGGCGACGTCGCCGGTCACGGGCCCGACCAGGCGGCCCTCGGTGTCTGCCTGCGCATCGCCTGGCGCACCTTGGTGCTCGCGGGGCTGCCGCCCGAGCGCATCCTGCCCATCCTCGACGACGTGCTCGTCCGCGAGCGCGGCGGCGACGAGGTGTTCGCGACCGTGTGCACGCTCACGGTGCCGCAGCCGCGACGCACCGCCCGGCTGCACCTGGGCGGCCATCCGGCCCCAGTGCTGCTCGGCGCCCCGCCCGTCCAGCTGCCCGACGAGCTCGTCGGGCCGGCGCTGGGCGTGGTGCCCGGCGTGGTGTGGGGCAGCGTCGACGTGCCGCTTCCCGACCGGTGGCGGCTCCTGCTGTTCACCGACGGTCTCATCGAGGGCTATTCCGGGGGCGCCGGGCCCGACCGGCTCGGCGTCGAGGGGCTCACCGGCCTGCTCGAGGAGGCCGACCAGCGGCACGCGGCCCAGCCCGGGGAGTTCGTCGACGCGGTCCTCGACGCCGTGGAGCGCCAGCACGGCGGGGAGCTCACCGACGACGTCGCCCTGGTCCTGGTGACCTGCGAGCCAGGGACCGGCGATAGGTGACCGCGGCGCACGTCCCGGGCTCGCGTGCGTCTTCGTGGAGCCTCCGGCGGCGCCTCGCCCGGGCCTTCCTGATCCTCGGTACGGTCCTCACCGTCCTGCTCGTCACCGCGGGTCTGGTCCTGGCACAGATGGTGAGCACTCAGCGCGAGGTCGCCGACAAGCTGTTCGACGCGGTCGTGAGCTCCGCCACGATGTTCCGCGCGACCGTCGACCAGCAGGCCGGGCTGCGCGGCTACGAACTCAGCGGTGACCCCGCCTTTCCTCACCCCCTACATCCAGGGCGTCGAGCTCGAGCGGCGCTCGTACGAGGAACTGCAGGCCGTCTTCGACGACGACGACCCGCGGCTGCGCGCGGCGGCCGAGCGCACCCATGACGCGGCTGCCCGCTGGCGGCAGACGATCGCGGAGCCGCGGATCGCCCGGGTCCGGGACGCCGGAGGGCCGGTGACGTTCACTTCCGCCGAGTTGGTGGGGGGAAGGCCAGCTTCGACGCGATCCGCGAGAGCTTCGGTTTCCTATCGCGCCGCGCTGCTGGAGCGCCGCACGCAGCAGGCCGAGCGGCTGCGTACGGAGACGCTCCTGCTGGTCGGCGTGTCCGCCCTCGCCACACTCGCCCTGGCCCTGGCGGCGCTCGTGCTGTGGCGGGCCCTCCGGCAGTGGGTGGTCGCCCCGCTGCAGCAGTTGGGCAGTGAGGTGCGCCAGGTGCAGGGGGGCGACCTCGGCCACGAGATCGTGCTCGACGGTCCCGGGGAGATCCGCGGAGTCGCCGACGACGTCGACGCGATGCGCCGGCGCATCGTGCGCGAGTACGACCGCGCCTCGACGGCGCAGGCGGAGGCCGAGGACGCGCAGCGGCTGCTCGAGGAGCAGGCCCGGGAGCTGCGGCGGTCCAACCAGGAGCTCGAGCAGTTCGCCTACGTCGCCTCGCACGATCTGCAGGAGCCGCTGCGCAAGGTGGCGAGCTTCTGCCAGCTGCTGGAGCGGCGCTACCAGGGGCAGCTCGACGAGCGGGCCGACCAGTACATCGGCTTCGCCGTCGACGGCGCCAAGCGGATGCAGGTGCTCATCAACGACCTGCTCGCTTTCAGCCGGGTGGGCCGCACCGCGGGTCCCGCCACCCGGGTCGAGCTCGACGCGTGCCTGACGCAGGCGCTGCGCGTGCTCGAGCCGCGCATCGAGGAGACCGGCGCCCGAATCACCGCCGACCCGCTGCCCGTCGTGCTCGGCGAGGCCTCACTGCTCACTCAGCTGTTCCAGAACCTCGTGGGCAACGCCCTGAAGTTCCGGCGTGAGGGGCACCCGCCGCGCGTGCACGTGGGCGTCTCGGGCACCGGCGACGCGTATGAGTTCTGCTGCGCCGACAACGGCATCGGCATCGAAGCGCAGTACGCCGAGAAGATCTTCGTGATCTTCCAGCGGCTGCACGGCAAGGAGCGGTACGGCGGCACCGGCATCGGGCTGGCCCTGTGCCGCAAGATCGTGGAGGATCACGGCGGGCGCATCTGGCTCGATCCCTCGAGCGAGCGCGGCACGACCTTCCGGTGGACGCTGCCCCGCGTGCAGGCCACGGTCGATCCCGCCGATACCGAATCTCCGGCGACAGGAGTGCCGGCGTGAGCGTCGGACGACCCATCCACGTGCTGTTGGTCGAGGACGACCCCGGCGACGTGCTGCTCACCCGTGAGTCCTTCGAGGCCTCCCAGGACCGCTACGGCCTGGCGGTGGTCGACAACGGGGAGGCGGCGCTCGCCTATCTGCGCAAGGAGGGCGAGTACGCCGACGCGCCGACGCCCGACCTGGTGCTGCTCGACCTCAACCTGCCGCGCGTCGACGGCCGCGAGGTCCTGGCCCGAGTAAAGGGTGACGAGCAGCTGCGGGCGATCCCGGTCATCGTGCTGACCACCTCGGAGGCCGAGGAGGACGTGCTGCGCTGCTACCAGCTGCATGCCAACGCCTACGTCACCAAGCCGGTCGACTTCCAGCAGTTCGTCGACACCGTGGGCCGCATTCCCGAGTTCTTCAGCGTCGTGGTGCGTCTGCCTTCGCACTGACCGTCCGGTCGAGCACGACCGCAGCGTCCGGCGACGGACCCGGCAGGGTCACCAGGGTCAGCACCGGGAGCCCCAGCGGGGGGATCCGCGCGTCGGCGTCCTCCACCACCAGCAGTCCGACACCTTCCCTCGGCGTCGGCCCCACCTGGTGGGCGCGCAGGAAGTGGAACTCGGGTGCGGCGGCGGCCTCGAGCGCGGTGGCGGCCGCCGCGTCGGGGCTCGGGGCCCGCGCCATAGACCCGGAGACCTTGCCCCGACTCGCCGCCGGTGGGCGGGTAGCGGGACGGGTGGCGGCCGCCGGCAGTGCGGGCCCGGGGACGACCCACAGCGTCGAACCCGCGGTGCACAGCCC
>JALYMT010000182.1 GCA_030773555.1 Actinomycetota bacterium
TTCACGGCTTGCGCGCGTACGACGCTGTGCAACTCTCCTCGGCTCTCGCTGCCCGTGCGGCTGTTCCCGGCTGTCAGGCCTTGGTTGCTTTTGACGCTCGCTTGCGCGGTGCCGCTGCCGCCGAGGGCCTCGACCTCCTACCTGGGGCAGGGTCGGGCGACCTGCCGGCGTAGCTGGTGGCTCCTCCGCTCGGCGGACGACGCCGGGTGACCGTACGGGGAATCCGCCTCGGACGCCCCGGACGTCGTGATAGACGGGCCACCGTCGATCGTCACGATCCTCGGCGCCGTCGCGGTGTCTCGTTGCCTTGTCCGTGCCTTGGTGGCCGCGGTGTCTGTGTCGCTCGTGACGGATGCAGCGCCGACGCCACCCCTGTCGCGGCTCCGCCTTCCTCGGCGCGGCCGGCAGCGACGAGCGCGACACCGGGTTCGTCGAGTCCGGGTCGCCTCGCCTTGCGTTCAGTCGATGACGGCGGTGGCCTCCACCTCGACCAGGAAAACGGGGCCGGCAGCCATACTCGGTCCTGTTGTCGAGATGATTGAGACATAGAGACATGGCCGACCTGTTCCGGACTCCACCGCTGGACCTCGAGGACGCGGCCGTCCTCAAGGTCGTCCACGCCATGCGCGCGGAGCTGCGCTACGTCCTCCGCGCCCCTCGCCGTTGGGAAGGCGTGCTCCGGCGGACCCTCCTGGCCCGGGCGATCCGCGGGTCCAACAGCATCGAGGGCTACCTGATCACCGTGGACGACGCGGTGGCCGCCGTCGACGAGGACGAGCCGTTGAGCACCGACCAGCGAACCTGGGCCGAGATAGTCGGCTACCGCGCGGCGATGAGCTACATCCTGCAGCTGGGAGAAGACCCCCACTTCCGCTACGACGCGGCCCTCTTCCGCAGCCTGCACTTCATGATGCTCGGCCACGACCTCACGAAGAGCCCCGGCCGCTACCGACAGGGGCCGATCTACGTACGGGACGAGGCGACCGGGGAGGCGGTGTACGAGGGGTCGGACTGGCAGCAGGTGGCCGACCTTATGGACGCCCTGGCGGAGAGCCTGGAGAGTGACCGCGAGACCGACCCGGTGGTCAAAGCAGCGCTGGCGCACCTGAACCTCGTCATGGTCCACCCGTTCCGAGACGGGAACGGGCGGATGGCCCGAGCGGTCCAGACCCTCGTCCTGGCGAGGGAGTCCATCGTCGCGCCGCAGTTCGCCAGCATCGAGGAGTGGCTGGGCGCGAACACCCAGATCTATTACGCCGTGCTGGCGGCGACCGGAGCCGGGGGCTGGCATCCGGAGCGGGACACGTCGCTGTTGGTGAAGTTCACCCTTCGCGCGCACCACATGCAGGCACAGACCGTGCGGCGACGCGTCGAGGTGACCCAGCACCTGTGGACCACCCTCGAAGACGTCGTCGCCGAGGAGGGGCTGCCGCCTCGCACCGCTCACGCCCTGCTCGACGCCGCTCTCGGCCTCCGGGTGCGCCGACCCGGGTACGCTAGGCTGGCCGACGTGGAGGAGCGCACGCCTCCCGCGACCTCCGGTTGCTGGTCGACCGCGGGTTGCTGCAAGCCGTGGGCCAGACCCGCGGGCGCGTCTACGTGGCGGGGTAGGGGCTGCGCGCACCGGCGGCTCAGGCCCAGGCGCAGACCGCGCCGCTCGAGGACCCCTATCCCGGGCTCGAGGCCACGATCATGCAGGCGGCTCGCTCCGTCTCGGCGAAGAGCCAGCCACCTGGCCAGCTCACCACCAGCTCGTGACTGCTGCCACCTGCCACTTCGCTGGAACCAGCGTCGTGACTCGCTGCGGGTGTGGCACCGTTGGAAGCGCTGCCGCGCCCCCATTGCGGCCTGAGGAGTGACGCGGGCGGCCTGCTGCCAGTCTGCTCGTCCTGGCCTGTCGGGCCAGCCCCGACCACTGCTGCGCGGCAGCACCCACCTACCCTCTCCTTCACTTCATGAGAAGTGAAGTTGGGGGTCCGGGGGCCCACAGGGGTTGACCGTGCTCCTCGGTCGGTCCAGGGTTGCGCCTCATGAACACGGAGCTGGCCGCACAGGCCTTCCGGATCTTGGTCGCTCAGGCGACGTCGACACAGGACGAGCCAGGTCTGCTTCCATACGACTACCAGGTGCGCTTGGCCCTCGACGGCCTTTCGGGGGTCCTCGACGTCCCCACCGGCTCGGGCAAGACCATGGGCGCGGGCTTGTCCTGGGTCTTCCGACGCCGGTACCACCCCGACCCCGACGTGCGCCGGAGCACACCCCGGCGCCTGGTCTACGTGCTGCCGCTCCGCTCCCTCGTGGAGCAGACCACGAAGCTGATGAAGCGCTGGCTCGAGGCGCTCGGGGTGGATCCCGAGGAGGTGCCCGTCGTCACGCTCATGGGCGGCGACACGATCTACGACGGCAAGTGGCGGCTGCGGCCGGAGTCCGACGCGGTCCTCGTCGGCACTCAGGACCAGATCCTCAGCCGGGTCCTCATGCGCGGCTACGGGACGAGCCGCTTCAGCTGGGCCATCGACAGTGGCCTGCTCAACAACGACTGCGCCTATGTTTTCGACGAGTTGCAGCTCATGGGTCCTGCTCTGCCGACCGCGCGCCAGCTGGACGGGCTGCGGCAGCGGCTCGGCGTCAGTGCCGACTGCACGTCGCTCTACATGTCGGCCACGGTCAACGAGGCTGCTCTCAGCACAGTCGACAACCCCGACATCGAGCGACGCATCGAGCTCAGCGAAGCCGACCGCGAGGGGCTCGCCCGCCGCCTCGGCACCACCCGACTCGTACGACGCGTTCCCGCCGTCGTCCCAGGCCCCGGCTACGCAGACGTGTTGGCGGCTCACGTCGCCGCTCGCCATCGTCCCGGCACTCGAAGCCTCGTGGTGCTCAACACGGTCCGCTCGGCCAGAGCCGTGCGCCGCTCCCTCGACGGGCGTACGGACGCGGCACTGGTCCTGCTGCACAGCCGCTTCCGTCCGGGGGACCGAGGGGCCCGCGCCGAGCAGGCGACCGCTCGCGTCGATCCGACCGGACCAGGCGTCATCGTCGTGAGCACCCAGGTCCTCGAGGCCGGCGTCGACGTCTCCAGCAGCGTCCTCACCACCGAGGCTGCCCCCTGGTCGTCCGTGGTGCAACGCGCCGGCCGGCTGAACCGGGCTGGGGAGGTTGAGGACGCAGAGCTCTGGTGGTGCCCCCCGGAGAAGGCGACGCCCTACGACGACGCCGATGTGGCCGCCACCGTCGACGCTCTCGACGACCTGGAGGGCCGCGCGGTCACCAGCCGCGACCTGCGCGGCCGCGTACCCGACCGGGTGATCCTGCATCCTGTGCTGCGCCGCCGGGACCTCGTCGACTTGTTCGACACCAGTCCGGATATCAGCGGCAACGACCTCGACGTCAGCCGCTTCATCCGCGATGCCGACGACACCGACGTGAGCGTCTTCTGGCGCCCGCTCGACGGACAGCCCGGAAGCCAGATCGGCTCGGCTGCCGCGAACGAGCTGTGCCCGGTGCCAGTCGCCGACCTGAGAGCGGAGCTGCGGCGCGACCGGCGCGCCTGGACCTTCGACCACCTGGACGCGGCGTGGCGACCGTTGTTCGGCGACGGCCTGCGCCCCGGTCTGACGGTGCTCCTCGACGCCGGGCAAGGCGGCTACGACCCCGCCCTGGGGTGGGACCCGCAGAGCCGGGCGCCCGTTCCGCTCGTCGAGACGCCTGCTCCCGTTGACGAGCAGTCGGCGACCGCCGAGGCGCTGGCCGCCGAGACGGGCACCTTCCACGTCGGCCGCTGGGTGTCGCTGGCGCAGCACCTCGACGATGCCGAGGCCGAGGCCTGCGCCATCCTCGGTGCTCTCGGCGACGCGCTTCCTGGTGCGCACCGCGAGGCCGTGGCCGTGGCCGCGCGCCTCCACGACCTCGGCAAGGCGCACGGCGTCTTCCAGGACATGCTGCTGTCGACGGCGACGGACGAGGAGCGCCCGCGCCTCGACTCCGGCCAGTGGGCGAAGTCGGCCCGGGCGGCCGGACTGGGCTACCCCCCGGACCGGCGCTACTTCCGGCACGAACTCGTCACCGCCCTCGCGCTGCTCGACGGGGCCGGGAAGTTCCTGCACGGAGTCGAGGAGCCGGACCTCGTCGTCTACCTCGCCGCAGCGCACCACGGTCGAGTGCGGCTCGGTGCCCGCTCCCTCGACCGGGAGCGTGACTCCGTGCTCGGCGTACGTGACGGTGACGTGTTACCTCCGGTCACTCTGCCCTTCGGGACGCTGCCGGAGATCCAGCTGTCGCTGCAGCCGGTGCGCATCGGCGGCGCCGACGGTGAAGCCAGCTACACGGCACGGGCGCTCGCCCTACGGGACCGGGGCGACCTCGGCCCCTTCCGGCTCGCCTACCTGGAGGCGATCGTGCGCATGGCCGACTGGCGCGCGAGCGCCGATCCCGGCAGGGGAGGGACGCGATGACCGAGGTCCTGCTCGAGGGCTGCACTCCCGAGCCCCTGGGGGCCTACCTGAAGGCGCTCGGCATCCTGCGCGTGGTCTCGGAGCAGGCCGACCCGCGGGCGACCGGGCACTGGCGGGGCGACGCCTTCGTCCTCACGAGCCGCTTCGACGCTGCGTCGTTGACCGCCTTCTTCCTCGACGAATACGTCCCGACGCCCGTCGTCTCCCCGTGGAACAACGGCAGCGGCTTCGCCGGTGGCAGCAAGGGACCGCAAGCCCTAGCCCAGGTGCGTGACAGCAGCACGCCTCGCCTCGCGCCCTACCGGCGGACCATCGAGGCGGCGGCCTGCATCCACGACGCGTTCACCGACGAGGACCGGAAGGGCCGCAAGCGGGAGATCGTGCTGCGGTGCCGCGCGGAGCTGACCGACGAGGCGCTTCCCTGGTTGGACGCCGCCGTCGTCCTGACCGACGACGGTCTCGGCTTCCCGCCGCTGCTGGGCACCGGGGGCAACGACGGGCGGCTCGACTTCTCGGTCGCCTACCTCGGTCGCGTCGCCGACGTGCTTTGCCTCGGCACCGGCCGCGGCGCTCCCACCCGCGAGACCTCGAAGGCATGGCTCGCCGCCAGTCTGCACGGCACCGGTGAGGCGGCCTTGCGGCGAGAGCCCGTGGGGCAGTTCTCGCCGGGAGCGGCCGGAGGTGTCAACTCCGGCGGTGCCGGAGCTGCCCCCAGCCTGGTCAACCCCTGGGACTGGGTGCTGCTTTGCGAGGGTGCCATGGCTTTCGCCGGCGGTGTCGCCCGCCGACTCAGCGGCGGAGCGGCCGGGCGGGCGCTGATGCCCTTCACCGTCACTGCCACACCTGAGGGGTACGCATCGAGCTCCGACGCCGAGGACAACCGCGGGGAGCTGTGGGCCCCGCTCTGGGACGAGCCCGCCACCGGCGCGGAGGTGTCGCGACTCCTGGCGGAGGGGCGAGCCGACTGGCGGCGGCGGCAGGCCCGCTCGGGCGTCGACCTCGCCCGGGCCGCCGTCACCTTGGGCGTCGACCGTGGCATCGACTCCTTCGTCCGGCACGCGCTGGTCACGCGTAACGGGCTGGCGACCCTGGCGGTGCCTGTCGGTCGAGTAGCAGTGACCTCAGGAGCCGTGCCGCATGTCTCGGTGGCCGGGCAGCTCGACAACTGGGTCGACCGGGTCCGCGCTGCCGGTGACCCCCCTGCCGAAGTGCGCACGGCGCTGCGCGCTCTCGAACGGGCACAGTTCGCCCTGGTCGACGCCTCGGACCCGGCGCGGCCCGGAGCGCTGCAGGACGTGTTGATCGCAGCAGCGCGGCTCGAGGGAGCGCTTGCCCGAGCGGCCGGCTTCCGGGCAAGCGCCCGTCTCGCCTTGCGCCCGATCGGGGACCTGCACGCCCGAGACTGGTGGCCCCTGCTCCTCGATGGCACCGCCGAGCTGAACCTGGCGGCGGCCCTGGCGTCCCTTCGTGACGAGCGCGCCCGCGACGACTCCGGTCAGGCACCGGAGGTCACACTTCGGCGCCTCCTGCGCCCGTACCGCTGGGAGGGCAAGGGTCTGGCCTTCGACGCCCGGCCCCCGCAGGTGCGCCCCGAGGCCTCCGGTGTCGCCGCGTTGCTGGCGGCCGCTCACCACCGCCGCGAGGTGGTCGGCCGCCCGCCGAGTGATCAGCAGTTCGCCGAGCGGGCAGTGGGTGTGCGTCCCTGGTTCGACCGTGGCCTGCGAGCCCCGCTGTCACTGCTCACCGAGTGGCTCGAGGGCGGCATCGACGAGACCCGGCTCGGCCGGTTGCTCGACGCCCTGCTCCTGCTGTCGTGGTCGGCGCGCCCCTACTCGCTGCCCGGCGACAGCACGCCCCCGGCACACCTTGTGCCGCTGGAGGTCGCCGCGCTCGCCCCCTTCTACGCCGGCCGCCCCATCGAGACATCGGGGACGGGACACGACGAGGGACTCGCCGCGCTGGAGGTCCTCCCACGCGCGGACTGGCTCTCGCTGCTCTCGGCAGGGCGGGTGGCAGAGGTGGCCAGCGAGGCCCTGCGAAGGCTGCGCATCGTCGGCCTCCACGTCCCGGGCCACCTCCGGGTCGCGCCGGTGCACGACGACCCCCATGCCGGCCGCCGACTCGCCGCCGCGCTCCTCGTCCGACTTGGCGACCAAGACCTAAAGCGAGCCCTCGGACGGATCAGTCCCGCCCTGCCCACCCCGACGTCTGCCGACGTCACCGACGAGCTCGAGGAGAGCGCCTGACATGACCATCACCGCACCCGCCGCCCTGCGGCGCCAGACGTTCGACGTCGAGTTGCGTCCCGTGCTCGGCTCGCGCTTCCAGCCCACCGGCTTCCCCGACATCGGCGCCGCGACCTTCAAGCGGCCGATCCAGCAGCCGGACGGCTCCGTGATCCTGCGCGACGACCTGTTGGTCGAGTCGGCCCAGTCGATGGCCAACCACCTCGAGTCCGTCGGCTGGGACCGGGCCCGCCAGGACCAGGTGCCGGAGTTCGCCGGCCTTCCCTACGTACGCGTCGTCACTGCGGAGGGGGAGTACCTGACGTCCTCCCGCACCGAGGCGCACCGCCTGGCCGCGGCCTTCGTCAAGGACTCGATGCTCGACGGCACCGGCATGAGGGAGGTGATCCGCGAGCGCCTGGGCCTGCGCGAGGACCGTCCCCTGGCCCCTCGGCAGATCGCCGCCGCGGTCCTCGCCCTCGACCCGCTCTGCCTCGTCCACGGCGTCTTCTTCGCCGAGAGCGCGAAGGTGTGGCCGGGTCAGCCGCGCATCGCCCGCGTCACCACCGCGATGATCGAGGCGCAGGGTGTGCAGCAGGTCGTAAGCGGTGGGGTGAAGCGCGACGACGTACGCCACACCGTCTCCGACGGCGGTGGGGCGGCGGAGGGCTACGGCTTCGTGCCGTTCCACCGGACGGAGTTCGCCGCCGCCCGCGTCCTCGCTGGCTTCAGCATCGACCGGGCGCAGATCGCCTCCTACGGCCTGCCCGAGTCGGCCACCGCCATGCTGCTCACCTTGGCCCAGTGGGAAATCCGCGCGCTGCTCGACCGGGGACTCCGGCTGCGCACCGCCTGCGACCTCGAGCTGGCGGGCGACGTGCCGCTCCCCTCGTACGAGGAGCTCACCGAGCAGCTGCGTGCCGGCATCGACGCATCAGCTGACCTGCTCGGGGAGCGCGGCCCCCTCGAGGTGGTGTGGCAGGGGTCGAAGAAGCGTGCGGTGAAGGGCAGTGACGCCTGATGCCGACCTCGGCGTCCTTCACGTTCCCCTGGGGTCGGGTGCACTCGACGGCCTGGGGTCGGCACGTCAACGAGGCGGAGGTGGAGTGGCCGCCGTCGCCGTGGCGGCTGTTGCGCGCCCTCTACGCCACTTGGCAGGCCCGGGGGCAGCACCTCGATCCCGACGTGGTCGAGCGGCTGCTCGCAGGACTGACCGCCCTGCCGACCTACCACGTGCCGCCGTCGACCTTGGCGCACACGCGCCACTACATGCCCGACGGGCAGGTCGCGGTGAAGTCGCCTTGGGAGGAGGGCAGCGACAAGGCGTTCGACGCCTTCGCGGTGACCGCCCGCGGCGCCCGCCTGGTGGTGACCTGGCCGGTCGATTTCGGTGCGGCAGAGCGCGAGGCTCTGCGGGAGCTGCTGATCCTCCTGCCTTACCTCGGGCGCGCGGAGACGATCTGCGAGGCCGAGCTCCTGCCCGAGCAGAGCCCGCCCGCTGCCGTCGCAGGGACGCAGGAGCTCGCGCCGCTCTACGCCGGCAGCGCCGTGCACGCCTCGACGCCGACGGTGCGGCTGCTCGCGCCGCGGACGCCGCTGGATCTCGCCGGCTTGACGGTGCGCACCTCCGACGTCCGGGGGGCGGGTCTGCTCGACCCCGTCTCTGCCTACCGCGTCCCCTATCCGGCCTGGGCCGAGGCGAGACCCTCGTCGGTGCGCCGGCGCCGTACGAGACGGACGGAGCCCGAGGCCGTACACCTCGTCCTCGACGCCCCGGCTCCACCGGCGATGACGAGAGCGGTGCGTGTCGCGGACTGCTTGCGGTCGATGGTGCAGAAGGCGTACGGGGAGGCGGTTCCGCCGCAGATCAGCGGACATTCCGAGGACGGCACCCCTGGTGTGGGCCACCAGCACGCGCACTGGCTCGTCCTGCCCCGGGAGGACAACGACCGCATCGTGGACAGTGTCCTCATCTGGGCACCCGGGGGTCTGCCTGCCGGAGCTGTCGATCGGATCACGTCGCGCCCCAGGCTCTACGGCTATGGGCTGCGGCCCTGCCGGGTGGTGCCCATTGGAGCGGGCCGGGTGACCGACCTGGTGCCCGAGTTCGCCCGACCGTCGCGCACGTGGGTCAGTGTCACGCCTTTCGCCCCACCACGGCACGGGAAGCGGGGCACGCCCTGGGCGGAGCACGTCCGTTCCCAGCTGGTGGAGGAGGCGGAGCGCCGAGGGTTGTCTGCCGTCGTCGACGTCCGGCTGCTGCCCGGGCCATGGCTCGACTTCGAGCGGCAACGCCCGAGCTGGGAGTCGCCGCGACAGCCTCGGGAGTCGCCGCGACAGACGAGGCGGGCTAGCGGGGTGGAGGTCACCTTCGCCGAGCCCGAGTCTGGGCCGTTGGCCCTAGGAGCGCTCTCGCACTTTGGCCTTGGGCTCTTCCGCCCCACCAGTGGGCCCGCGTCATGACCGCTGACGCGGAAATTCCGGATCTCGTGCCTGCCCGGATGGTCAACGAGTTCGCCTATTGCCCGCGTCTGTTCTACCTGGAGTGGGTGCAGGCCCGCTTCGTGGACAACGCCGACACGGTCGAAGGCCGTTACGTCCACCGCAACGTCGACGCCGGCGGCGGGCCAGCGCCCCTGCCGGAGGACGGCGAGCTGCGTCACGCCCGCCGCGTCAGCCTGTCGTCGCCGACGCTCGGCCTGACCGCCGTCCTCGACGTCGTCGAGGGGCGGGACGGTCGGGTGCGGCCGGTGGACACCAAGCGAGGCTCGCCGCCCTCGGTCCCCGAGCGCGCCTGGGAGCCCGAGCGCGTACAACTGGCCGTGCAGGTCCTGCTCCTGCGGGACGCGGGTTACACGTGCGACGAGGGCTACCTCTACTTCGCGGAGTCCCGGGAGCGCGTCCCCGTCGTGCTCGACACGGAGCTCCTGGAGCGCACGACGGACCTGCTCAGGGAGCTTCGGGCGGTCGCCGCCAGTGACGACGCTCCGCTCCCGCTCGTAGACAGCCCCAAGTGCCCGCGCTGTTCCCTGGTGGGCATCTGCCTGCCCGACGAGACCAATGCGCTCGCGGGTCGACATGAGCTGCCAGTGCGGCGCATCCTGCCGCGTGACCCGACGCCCCGCCCGTTCTACGTGACCGAGGCGGGGACCACCGTCGGCCGGGACGGCGGCCGCATCACCGTCAAGCGCGGCGGCGAGACCGTGGGCGGTGTCCGACTGCTCGACGTGTCGCAACTCTGTCTTTTCGGCAACGTGCAGGTGAGTTCCCAGCTCCTGCGCGAGCTCTTCGCCCGCGAGGTGCCGGTCTGCTGGTTCAGCTACGCTGGCTGGCTCAGCGGCATCGGGCACGGCATGCCCTCCAAGCACGTCGACCTGCGCCGCCGCTAGGTGGCCGTCGCCGCCCACGGCGGCCTCCCCCTCGCGAGAGCCTTCGTGAGCGGCAAGGTGCGCAACGCGCGCACCCTGCTACGTCGCAATGCGCGGGAGGCGCAACCGGAGGCGCTCGATCGCCTGGCCGCCGCCGCGAGCAACGCGGACGCAGCCGACACGTTCGACACCCTCCTTGGCGTCGAGGGTGCCGCCGCGCGCACGTACTTCCAGGTCCTGCCCCAGATGCTCCGACCAGACCTGCGCCTGCCGGGCTCCCCCTTCCAGTGGGACGGGCGCAATCGCCGCCCGCCTCGGGACGCGGTGAACTGCCTGCTCTCGTACGCGTACGCCCTGCTGGTCAAGGACCTGGTGGCCTGCTGCCTCTCGGTGGGTCTCGACCCGTACCTCGGCTTCTACCATCGCCCCCGCTACGGTCGTCCGGCCCTGGCCCTCGACCTCGCGGAAGAGTTCCGCCCCCTTATCGGCGACTCCCTCGTCCTGAACCTCGTCAACAACAGCGAGGTCCGAGCCGAGCACTTCGTCGTCCGCGCAGGGGGTGTCGCGCTCACCCCTAATGGTCGCCGTGCCGCCATCCACGGCTATGAGCGCCGCCTCGACGTCGAAGTGCGTCATCCGGTCTTCGGCTACCGGATCAGCTACCGCCGCGTCCTCGATGTCCAGGTGCGGCTACTCGCTGCCACCGTGCTTGGTGAGGTGCCGTCCTACACCCCCTTCGTGACGCGGTGACGCAGTGGCGCGACGGCGGTGGCTGGTCGCCTACGACATCCGCGACCCGAAACGCTTGCGGAAGGTCTTCGAGGCGATGAAGGGCTACGGCGAGCACCTCCAGTACTCGGTGTTCGTCTGTGATCTGGACCGCTCGGAAAAGACGGCGATGTGTGCCAACCTGGGCGAGATCATCAGGCACAGCGTCGACAGCGTGGCCGTCGTCGACCTCGGGGAGGTCGAGGCCCCCGGTAGCCTCCGCTTCGAGTTCATGGGCGTGCACCGGCCGCTTCCCACCAGCGGCCCCCGCGTGCTCTGACCCGCTGCGAGCGCTCCGGTGAGCCTCACCCGAGCGTGCAGCGCTCGACCGCAGGTCAGAGGGCAGATGCGTTGCTTGGCACCTGAAGAGTTGAACCCCGAGGGGCTTGCCGACCTCACCGCTCGAAACCGGTCGCAAAACCGCAGGTGACAGCGACCAGATCAGCAGAGCGATCCGTCGGATCAGAAGGTCCGACCCCCATTGCGGCAGGAAGTGCGCGAGGACCGCCCGGGCGATCTGCTCATCCGTCGGATCAGAAGGTCCGACCCCCATTGCGGCAAGTCGGGCAGCGCGGCAATCAGCGTGCGGGCCAGATCCGTCGGACCAGAAGGTCCGACCCCCATTGCGGCGAGGTGGAGCCCGCGGTCCTCGACGAGGAGGCGGGAATCCGTCGGACCAGAAGGTCCGACCCCCATTGCGGCGTGTCAAGCGCCCCGCCCCCATGTGCGTGCCGCCGATCCGTCGGACCAGAAGGTCCGACCCCCATTGCGGCCAGGGGGCCTTCAACACGAGCCTCGGCTACTACACCGATCCGTCGGACCAGAAGGTCCGACCCCATTGCGGCGCACAAATCGGCGTCCGGTTCGCCACCGCCGTCGCATCCGTCGGACCAGAAGGTCCGACCCCCAGCTGCGCATCGACACCGGCCTGCAAGTGTTCTTCTGCGATCCGCACAGCCCCTGGCAGCGCGGCACGAACGAGAACACCAACGGGCTGCTGCGCCAGTACTTCCCGAAAGGAACCAACCTGAGCAGGCACAGCGCCGCGGACCTCGCCGCCGTCGCCGCCGCACTCAACGGACGCCCGCGCAAGACCCTCGGGTGGAAGACACCC